>JBKJRY010000159.1:0-20153 GCA_046593045.1 Chitinophagaceae bacterium
GGCATTGCCAGTTGCAGGTGCGTATAACCCGGCATTAGATAATCCTTATATTTTTCACTCTGCTTTATGAGTAGTGTAAAAAAATCGCTAACTTCTGTAACCAGTTGTGCAATTTCGCTTCTGAGGTAAAGCTTAATATCGAGTAAAACCTGGTCGTTACGCGAACGGGCGCTGTGGATTTTTTTTCCGGTATCTCCGAGCTTTTTGGTTAACATAAATTCCACCTGGGAATGCACATCCTCCACGCCAGGCTCTAAAAAAAATTTGCCATCGCGGATGTCCTTATAAATATTTTTCAGTTCTTGTTTTAATTTTTCAAAATCTTCTTCAGTGAGCAAGTCAATTGACCTGAGCATTTGGATATGAGCCAGTGAACCCAAAACATCGAAGGGGGCCAGGTACATGTCAAATTCCCTGTCTTTACCAACGGTGAAAATTTCAACCTCCTCAAGTGACGATATTTTTTTCCCCCAGAGCTTCATTTTATTATTTGCGTTTTATTTGATTACCAGATTTTTTAATAGATCGTAATATTTTACGATACCATCTTTGATTTCATCAATAAAAATATATTCATCGGCCATATGACTCCGGGCAGAATCACCGGGGCCTATTTTTAAAGCCGGGAAAGGCATAAGGGCTTTATCCGAGCAGGTAGGTGAACCATAAGAATCAAGCCCCATTCGTTCTCCCGCTATCACAAGCGGATGATTGTTTTCTATAAACGATGGCCGTAGCCTGGTACTTCTAGGCTTTACTTCGCTATCTACATGCTGATTTATCACCGAAAGAACTTCATCAAAAGTATACAATTCATTCACCCGTATATCTACTGTAAAGTTGCATTCTGAAGGTACGATATTGTGTGCTTTATTCTGAGTGTAAATGGAAGTAACTGCCATGTGCACCTCGCCAAGAAGTCCGGAAACTTTTGAAAATTGATACTGCTGAAACCATTGTATATCTTTCATTGCCTTGTAAATGGCATTTATTCCTTCGTTGCGTGCGGCATGACCAGCAACACCTTTTGCGGTACAGTCGAGCACAAATAACCCCTTTTCTGCTACCGCCATTTTCATAAGAGTTGGCTCGCCCACGATACCACAATTTATTTTAGGAAGAAATGGAAGCAGGTATTCAACACCGTTATGCCCTGAAATTTCCTCCTCAGCCGTAGCAGCTATTACCAAATTGAATGGAAGGTTTTCAATAGAATGAAAACAAACAAAAACGGATAGTAAGCAAACAATTGACCCCCCGGCATCATTGCTGCCAAGTCCAAAAAGCTTTTTATTTTTTTCAACCGGCGCGAAAGGATTGAGCGTGTAGCCTTTATTTGGATTTACTGTGTCATGATGAGAATTCAACAGAATCGTAAACTTACTTTCATCAAAATATTTATTAACCGCCCATACATTATTTAAATGCTTGTTTACCTTGATCTCTCTTTCTTTCAAAAAGTTTTCTATTATAGTGGCTGTCTCTCCTTCTTCTTTACTAAATGAAGGCGTAGCGATGAGTCTTTTTAGTAAATCAATTGAATCTGAAAAAATATTTTCTGCAGGCGGTGGAATAAATGCACGGCTTATCGAATCATTATCCTCAATATTATTTAAACCTTTTTTCATGCTGATATTATTGTCCCATTTTCCCCGTTTACCAATTGGAAAAGCTTTGATGAATTACCAATAATCACTTCGCTGGTACCTCCTCTTATTGCTTCAAATGCATTATCAATTTTTGGTAAAATACCGGCAAAAAGTTTATTACTTTCTTTAAGGTGCAAGTATTTTTTTTCATCCAGCCTAGGTATAAAAGACTGGTCATCATTTATATCTTCAAGTACTCCATTCTTTTCAAAACAGTAAATCAGTTTTACCTTATAGTAAACCGCCAGGCTTATTGAAAGTAATGCCGCCATCGTATCAGCATTAGTATTAAGGATGTGGCCTGTACCATCATGAGTAAGAGGTGCCAATACAGGAACAAAACCGTTTTCCAAAAACAGCTTCCATGGCGAGGGATCAACGCCTTCTGCATCAATATCTCCAACCCACCCGTAATTAATTGTTCTTACAGGCCTTTTAACTGCCGGCATTACATTCGCATCCGCACCTGTCAACCCAATTGCATTACAACTGACGGCCTGCAATTCAGTTACTATTTTTTTATTTACCAGGCCACCGTACACCATTGTTACCAGGTCAATAGTATCATCGTCTGTTATTCGCCTGCCATCTACATATTTTGAATCAATTCCCAATTTATTCCCGACAGAGGTTGCAATTTTACCCCCTCCGTGAACTAATATTTTTTTACCTGAAATATTTGAAAAATCTTTTAAAAATGAAGCCAATGCATATCCATCATCAATCACATTACCGCCGATTTTTATAACAAGGAGCTCCTCTTTCGCAACGGTGTTAAATTCCCGTGAAGCGTTAGTTTCATTCATCATAAACAGGTTAAAATACTTGCGAGTACAGCCTGTGCAGCCCATACCCTGTTAGCAGCCTCAGCAGTCAAAATACTGTTATCGCCATCAAGCACTTCGTCACTTATTTCAACATTCCGGCGAACAGGAAGGCAATGCATAATCCTGGCGCTGTTGGTTACAGCAAGCTTTTTACTGGTAATCATCCAATCCTTATCATTCGACGATATTTTACCATAATCATTAAAACTGCTCCAGTTTTTTACATATACAAAATCCGCATCATTTAGCGCCTCCTCCTGGTCGTTAGTAATGGTCGCGCCATCAGTAAATTGTTGAGCAAGTTCAAAACCTGCCGGGCTGGCGATGGTAAAATCACAATGGCCCCATGCGTTTACCCATTCGCTAAAACTATTGGGAACACATTGTGGCAAAGGTTTTATATGTGGCGCCCAGGTTAATACAACTTTAGGCCTGCTGTCACTTTTTATCGAAAAATGATCCTGTATCGTGATAATGTCAGTCAGGCTTTGCAAAGGATGAACGGTTGCGCTTTCAAGACTTACCACGGGAATCCCTGAATATTTCACAAACTGGTTCATCACATTTTCAGCGTAATCTTCTTCCCTGCTTTTTAGAGAAGGAAAAGTGCGAACACCCAATATGTTGAAATAGCGGCCAAGTATAGGCGCTGCATCCTTGATGTGTTCTACCGAAGTTCCATTCATTATAGCACCCTCCTCAAACTCCAGGGACCATCCGTCCTGTGATGCATTGAAAACAATCGTCTCCATTCCAAGATTTTGGGCGGCAACATGAGTGCTTAACCGGGTGCGCAGGCTGGGGTTCAAAAAGATCAGCCCCATGCGTTTCCCTTTGCCAAGATTTTTTTGAGATAAAGGATTTTCCCTAAAATCTATTGCTGAACTAACCAGGCTTTCTATATTTCCGGCATCTTTTACTGAAAGGAAATTTTTCAATTATTTGTTTTACTTATCGGTAAATGTATAATTATTTAAGGTTAATCATGACGCAAGAACTTCCTTATGCTGCTGAGAAAGAGCTGAAACCTCGTTCCTCAATGAGGCTAAAAATTTATCGGCATCAGTTTTTGTTAGTGCAAGAGAAGGTAAAAGCCTTATTACATTTGGTTTTGCCTCACCTGTGAATATCTTATGTTTCACCAAGAGATTTTTCTTCAGATCTTTCAACTCCGGGGGAACATCAAAGCCAATCATCAATCCTCTTCCACGCACATTTTTTAAGTGATCAATTTTTTTTATTTCGTCCATTAAGTAGTTTCCGGTTTCCTCAGCATTTTGCATCAGGCTCTCATCATCCATTATATCAAGAACTGCCAGTGCCGCGGCACAAGCAAGGTGATTCCCGCCAAATGTGGTTCCAAGCATGAAATGTCTTGCTTCAATATGCGGCGCAATGGCAATGCCTCCAACAGGGAAACCATTTCCCATTCCTTTAGCCATTGTATAAATATCCGCGTTTACATTGGCAAAATCATGAGAGTAAAATTTACCGCTTCTTCCATAGCCACATTGGACTGAATCAGCTATAAATACGGAACCATGATCATCGCAGAGATTACGAATAAGTTGGAGGAATGATGTTGACGCAATATTGATTCCTCCCACACCCTGTATGCCTTCAACAATTATCGCACATACATCCCCGCCATGCTCGTCAAAATAATTTTGCAAAACTTCCTCATTATTGAAAGGAAGAAAAACGACATTTTCATTTTCATTTACAGGTGCAATAATCGAAGGATTGTCAGTGACTGCCACCGCAAGAGACGTACGACCATGAAAAGCTTTTGAAAAGGAAATGAGTTTTTTTCGCTTGTTAAAAAATGATGCAAGTTTTAAAGCATTTTCATTTGCTTCCGCGCCGGAATTGCATAGAAAAAGCTGGTAATTATCTTTTCCCGATACTCTACCTAATTTGTCAGCAAGCTGTTGTTGAATGGGAATTTTTACTGAGTTGGAGTAAAATGCAATCTGTTCCAACTGATGTTCAATTTTCTCCACCCAATATGGATGGGTATGGCCCACGCTTATCACAGCATGCCCACCATACATATCTAGGTATTTTATTCCTCTGTCATCCCAAACATAGGACCCTTGGGCTTTTACGATGTTAACATCATTTACTGGATATACGTCAAAAAGTTTCATTGGAAATATTTTTTACGCTTAAAATCATTTTATTAAAACTTCTTCAATACCTTAAATACAACTATTTGTAAACCATTTCTGACCCATAAAATGTTTAAAGTCTAAAAATAATTCGCTTTGAGTTTCAACCCTTCAGTTTCATCAATTCCACACATAAGATTCATATTCTGAATTGCCTGGCCGCTAGCTCCTTTCACGAGGTTATCAAGAGTCGAATGAATAACGAGATTATCTTCTACTTTCTCAATATGTATAAAACAATTATTCGTATTGACCACCTGCTTCAAAAATATGGATTCCCTGGCAATTTTTACAAAAGGGTGCCCGTGATAAAATTCGTCAAAGAGATTATAGATATCTTCCAGGCCTTTATCGCATTTCAATTGAGAAGTAATAAAAATACCCCTTGTGAAATCCCCACGCCACGGTACGAAATGAACAGAGGCAGGTTTACCCGATAGTGAGTACAATGTTTCGTTCAACTCTTTTATGTGCTGGTGGTTTAATGTCTTATAAGCCTGGATGTTATTTTGCCTCCAGGAAAAATGAGACGTTGTTGAAAGCGATTGTCCTGCACCGGTAGAACCAGTAATTCCAGTTGTATAAACATCGGCCAATAGATTCATTTTTGCGAGGGGCAATAATCCTAACTGGATTGATGTGGCAAAGCAGCCTGGATTTGCGATGTTTTTTGCTTTTTTTATTTCCTCCCGGTTGATCTCTGGCAGGCCATAAACGAATGTTCTCCCATTGAAATCAGCATTTGATTTCAGCCTGAAATCTTCTGAAAGAGCAATAATTTTTACATGCTTTGGAATATCACTTTTCTCTAAATATTTTTTGGAATCACCATGTCCAACGCATAAAAAAAGTACATCTATGTTATCGTTGGTCGTGTCTGAAAACTTTAAGTCAGTTTCACCTATCAAATCCTGGTGAACTGAATGGACATTTTTTCCCGCATTACTGGTACTATGTACAAATACTAAATCAACAGCCGGATGATTAATTAAAAGCCTGATCATCTCACCACCAGTATACCCGGCCCCTCCAATAATCCCCACCTTAAACTTTTTTTTCATCCGCGCTGTTTTTTACAGAATGATAAATTGCTGTTTGATTTCCGAATATCTTGCTAAAACCTCTCACATCATCACCACTCCAACCTGTATTCATTTCGCCGTATTTTCCAAACTTACTACTCATAAGATCGAAAGGAGATTCGATACCCGTGACCTGGTAATGATAAGGCATTAATTGTACATAAACAGCGCCCGTTACCTGCTGCTGTGATGATTCCAAAAATACTTCAATGTCACGCATAACAGGATCAAGTACCTGCCCCTCATGAAGCCAGTTGCCATAAAACTCTGACAGTTGATTCTTAAGATTCAATTGCCATTTGGTGAGAACATGTTTTTCCAGGGCGTGGTGGGCTTTGATAATAACTACCGGTGCTGCTGCTTCAAAACCAACACGCCCTTTAATACCAATGATTGTATCGCCCACATGCACATCACGACCTATGGCGTAAGGTCCTGCAATGGTTTGTAAATACTGAATTGCTTCTACCGGATGTTCAAATGTTTTTTCATTTATCCCGAGAAGGTTACCTTTTTTAAAATGCAATTTTACCTCTTGCGGTTCCCTGTTGGTTAACTGCGTCGGCCATGCATCTTCAGGCAGCATTCCTTTTGAGGAAAGTGTTTCTTTTCCACCGACACTGGTTCCCCATAGTCCCTTATTGATCGAATAGGCAGATTTATCGAAATTCATTTTTATCTCCTTCGATTTAAGGTAATCAACTTCTTCCTGTCTTGATAACTGCATATCCCGAATCGGAGTAATGATCTCCACGCCGGGGATCATAATGTGAAATATCATATCGAATCTTACCTGGTCATTACCAGCACCTGTACTTCCATGGGCAACAGCATCTGCATTTAATTTTTTTACATGATCCGCAATATGTAAGGCCTGCGATAATCTCTCTGCACTTACACTTAACGGATAAGTATTATTTTTAAGCACATTCCCGTAAATAAGGTATTTGATTATAGTATCATAATAACTTTTGGTAGCACTAACTGAAGTATGTGTGGTGACTCCAAGCGCTTTAGCATGCTTTTCAATATCCTCCAGTTCCCCTTCAGTAAACCCACCGGTGTTTACAATTATACTATGTACTTCGTAATTCAATTCATCAGTAAAATATTTTACACAGTATGAAGTATCAAGACCACCGCTGAACCCTATAACTACTTTTTTACTCATTGCCCCGCTTTAAAGATTGAAGAAAAAACTTAAGATCGATTTACTTTTATCTGTTTTTTTTCCCTTTAAAAATTTGATAAGTCTGCTTTGCTTCAGCCGCATAAATCTTTCATACATGCTGGAATTCTTCCTGAACTCTGCGGCTGTTTCTTCCGGGGCGTAATGATCCGCGGGGTCATATAGCATTGCTGTACACATACAATTTTTACGTTCTTTACTCATAAGTATATCGTAGTTTACACAACTTTTGCAACCAGCCCAAAAATTCTCATCGTCCGTAAGCTCACTGTACGTAACCGGCTCGTATCCCAGGTCGCTATTGATTTTCATCACCGCAAGGCCTGTTGTGAGCCCGAATATTTTAGACTGGGGATATTTTTCCCGGGAAAGATCGAAGATTCGTCTCTTAATGCCTTTGGCAATACCTGTTTTTCTGAAAACCGGTGCTACAATAAGACCGCTATTTGCAACAAAACCTTCTTTGCCCCATGCCTCGATGTAACAAAAGCCTACCCAATCTTCGCTTTCAGTAACAGCAATTACAGCCTTGCCTTCCTCTATTTTTTTTTGAATATATTCCGTAGAACGTTTTGCAATACCAGTGCCTCTTGCCTGGGCAGATGCAGCCATCTCATCGGTGATGGTTTGAGCATATTTGATATCAGTGGGAACTGCAACACGAACAATTATTTTTGATTGTTCCACTTTGCTTTTTATTTAAAAATGAAATATGTGTGTGAGCGGGGATTTTTTCACTGATAGGGGCAATTTCAACTGCTCGGCCTATCAGTATCCAGGTCGGAAAAAACAGCGGACTGGCGTCCTGTTTTCAGCAATCGAAGAAGCCAAAACAAAAGAAGAAAAAGTATGATTGTGACCTTTCACTTTTAATAGCGTTTAATGAATAGAATGCAAATGTATATTTTTTTATTCTTTATTACACAAAACGAATTTAAGAATTTGTTATTGTTTCCGCTACAGGTTTTCTAACCCAGTGTTGCAAGTTATCCGCGATGGACCTGTCATTGCTTAGCCTGGGCACTTTATTTTGCCCTCCAAGTTTACCAATACTCTTCATATAATTGATAAATCCATTTTTTTGAACGGGAGATATTTTTAAAGATTGAAGAATATTTCCTTTAATAAGGTCATCATAATAAATATTTTTCTTCCGCAGATTAAGATCAATTTTTTCTGCAAATCTTTCCAGGCTGCCAGGAATGTTTTCAAATTCTATAAACCATTCGTGATAACTTTTTTGTCCATCAAGTGCAATCACAGGAGCTACTGTAAATTCAGTTACTTTAATATTTTCTTCATTTGCGGTTTTTAATAACGCCGCTTCCACTTCTTCACCAATCACATGTTCACCAAACGCTGAAATAAAATGTTTGATCCTTCCTGTAACAACTATGCGATATGGATTGAGTGAAACAAATTTTATTGTGTCGCCTATATTGTATGCCCACAATCCTGCATTGCTGGAGACTACAAGAACATAGTTCTCATTTAGCGTCACATCTTTTAAGGTGAGGCGCGAAGGTTGTTCCTCAAAGATTTCCCGTGCAGGCACAAATTCAAAAAATATTCCGTCGTTACTATTCAAAAGCAATCCGCTTTCATCCTGGCTGTCCTGGAAAGCAAAAAACCCTTCACTGGCAGGATACAATTCGATCGTGTCAATTTCCTTGCCTATAGTTTCAATAAGTTTTGATTTATAAGGCTCATAATTTACACCTCCCTGTACCATCACGCTAAAATCGGGAAAGATATCTTTTATCTTTTTGCCAGTCTTTTCAACCAGCGCATCAAAGTACATTTGCATCCACGGTGGGATACCACTTATAAGCGTCATTCTTTCGTTAATAGTTTCTTCAACTATTTTTTCAAGTTTTATTTCCCAATCTTCAATACAATTTGTTTCAAAAGTGGGTAACTGGTTTGAACGAAGATACCTGGGGATATGATGGTTTACGATACCGCTAAGTCTTCCTGTGGGAATGCCATCTACCCTTTCAAGATCGGGAGAACCACTCAGAAATATCATTTTGCCATCCGCGAATTGCGTATTACCCGTTTGCCCCATATAGCAAAGCAGGGCGTCTCTTGCGGTATTTATATGATTGGGAATTGAATCTTTAGTAATAGGGATATATTTAATTCCGCTGGTTGTACCACTTGTTTTAGCAAAATAAATCGGGACACCTTTCCATAAAACATTATGCCTCCCCTGCTTTATTCTTTCTATATATTTTTTAAAATCTTCATACTCTCTTAATGGTACATTTTTTACAAAATCAGCATGGTTTTTTATTTTATCGAAATGATGCTCTTTTCCGAATTCTGTTTTTATACCTGTCTTAATCAATGCCTGGAAAACGTTCTCCTGATCGGCAGGAGCAGTGAGCATACTTTTTCGAATTTGCTTATATGTATAATTGGCGTATGGCTTCGCCAATAAAGATTTTATCTTCATTTGAAAGGCTAATCGTTAAGAGTCAAATTTACATATAAATGATTTAATGCATTCAAAGGTTAATGGCAATTACAGGGCCATTCTTTATCAAGATCAATGCACGTTATTACAAGAACGTTGTTTTTTTCTAATGCTACAACCACCCTTATATGTTGATGTTCGCTGCTAAAACCTTCGAGGGCATAGGTTCTGCCACCTGTACTCCCTTCACCGCTCTTAGAATAATTTTCATTACCATTTTGTAAAATCTCTTTTATTTCATCAATCGTAATATGGCGGCATTCCATTCTGCACTTAGCATGTTTTGTTAAAAGTATATGATCGGTGTTTCTAAAACCACTTCCATCACTGGAATTATTTACATCATTGCCAGGCCCGGGAAATGCCAACAATTTAATAATTACGAATACAGCAATAATTATAATAACTAAGACCGTATTCTTTCTCATGTTTAGCATGCCCTGTTTTACACAAGATAAATTTTATGAGTGAATGATGCAAGCTGTTTAACCGTGGATTGTTTATTTTTGCAGGCTTATGTCACACGGTAAATCAGTCGCATTACATACATTAGGCTGCAAGCTTAATTACTCTGAAACCTCCTCCATCGAAAGATTGCTGGAACAGGATGGTTTTGTAAAAAAAGACTTCACTGATGAAGCTGATGTATACGTGATCAATACCTGCTCCGTTACTGATAACGCTGATAAAGAATGCCGCCAACTTGTAAGAAGAATACAGCGTCGTGCGCCGGAGGCGATGGTAGTAATCACTGGTTGCTATGCGCAATTGAAACCAAAAGAAATTGCGGAGATAAAAGGAGTGGACCTCGTATTGGGAGCGGCAGAAAAATTTAATATTGCCACGCATCTTCAGCAGCTTACAAAAGGGAATTCCGCTAAAATATGCAGTTGTGAAATTGAAGAAGTGAACGGCTTTAATTCTTCATTTTCAATAAACAATAGAACAAGAACTTTTTTAAAAGTGCAGGATGGCTGCGATTACAATTGTTCGTTCTGTACCATTCCAATGGCACGTGGCAAAAGCAGGAGCAATAGCATTGAAAATGTTTTGACTGAAGTAAGAAAGATTGCAGATGCAGGAGTAAAAGAAATTGTACTCACTGGTATCAACCTGGGCGATTTCGGAAAAGATGACAACGGTAAAAAAACAGGGGATGACTTCATTGCGTTGTTGCAGTCCCTGGAAAACAACGACGGTGTTGGACGTTATCGCATTTCATCGATAGAACCCAACCTGTTGTCTGATGAAATAATACAACTAGTTGCTGCCAGCAAAAAGATGATGCCACATTTTCATATTCCGTTGCAAAGCGGCAGCAATAAAATTCTTGGATTGATGCGCAGGCGTTACAAGAAAGAATTGTATGCCGATAAAATATCTCTTATAAAAAGTTTACTGCCGCATTGCTGCATAGGTGTGGATGTAATAACCGGCTTTCCCGGCGAAACAGCTGATGATTTTAAAGAGACTGTTGAATTTTTGAAAACAATTGACGCCTCCTATTTCCACGTATTTACCTATTCCGAAAGAACCAATACGAATGCATTAAATATTGAGCCTGTGGTTCCGGTTCAGATTCGCAATGAGCGAACAAAAATTCTGAGATCATTATCTTATAAAAAAATGCAGGAATTCACAAGGCAGCACGAAGGGGAGATACGAGAAGTACTATTTGAAGGGGGCAACAAAAACGGTATGATGGATGGTTATACTGATAATTACATTAAAATCACCGTTCCTTACAAGACAGAATGGTCAAATAAAATTATTGACTGGAAGATTTGATTTGAATTCAATATTAGCGTTTTTGCACTTAGTCTTTTTGCTCCACTTGTTCCAGAAGTGCAATCTGCATCACATTAATTTTTTGTTTTGCTTCTTCAATGCTAAACCACGCTCCTTTATCTAATTCAGGGAAGGACTGGATTGCTCCTGAGTGTGGTGGCCACTCCACATCAAAGTTATTACTGGCAATATATTCAGCATCAATGTCTTTTTCCATTGCCCAGGCATATACTGTTTTACCACTCTTAAGCTTTATGGATTTCAATTCAGTAAATTCTCCTGAAAGACTTATGCCTGTTTCTTCCCGGAATTCTCTCACAGCAGCATCCAAAGGATTTTCACCTTCATTCATTTCTCCTTTGGGAATAGTCCATGCACCGGCGTCTTTCTTTCTCCAGAATGGGCCGCCGGGATGCACAAGAAAAACCTCTTTTGTGGAATTAATTATCCGGTAGAGCAATATCCCTGCACTTTGTTTTTTAGGCATTTGTTTCCTTTTTGAAAAAAAATGAAGCTTTAAAAAAATACAATTAATGCGCCGTTTATTATGAAAATAATAAAAGCAAAAAACGGTGAAAATAAACTTTCAGATTTTCAAAGGATTACAAAGTGGCAAAAAAATGTTTGCTAACCTCTCGCTTAGACGCATGCATAATAAGCCTTAGAAAGTAAAATCAAATTCTCTTACCAATCTTCATAACCTAAAATTGGCATATTACATATTAGTTAATGAGTATTATAAAATTCAAGTATGGAAAATATTTTCACATTTAATATAATCGAATGAAAAATGTTTGGTTTACTGCGAAAAAGAAATCTAATCTGGCATGGTATTTTATTCACAGAAAGAAATTTTGTTAACCAAATAAAAACAAAGACATGGCTACAACAACCAAATCAAAAACCGAAAAACCATCAGGTAAATCTTCCTCCGCCAACGGCCAAAGTAAGGCAGGTAAACGGGCGAATGACGGTATGTTAAAAGAATTCTTTATTGACGAATTAAAAGATATCTATTGGGCGGAAAAACACATAGTAAAAACTTTACCGAAGATGCAAAAGGCCGCGACTTCTACTGAACTGAAAGACGCATTTGCGGAACATCTTGAAGTGACAAAAACACACGTAACACGTCTTGAGCAGGCTTTTGAGGCACTCGGCAAAAAAGCCCAGGCCAAAAAATGTGATGCCATGGAAGGTATTACCAAAGAAGGTGAAGGCATTATCGAAGAGACAGAGGCTGGAACAAGTACTCGTGATGTAGGTCTTATTCTCGCCGCCCAAAAAGTAGAACATTATGAAATATCTACTTATGGTGGTCTTGCACAATTAGCAACTACTCTTGGTCTTGATGAAGTCGCAGATCTGCTCAATCAAACTTTAGAAGAGGAGAAAGAAGCAGATACAACACTTACTGAAATTGCAGAAAACAGTATCAATTATGAAGCTGCTGAAGAAGAGGAAGCTTAAAATAATTGTCTGTGCCTTTTGAATCTCAGAAGCCGGGTTAGCCCGGCTTTTTTTTATTAAAATTTCCATCTTATCAAAGAGAAAGTTTATTTTAAGTTCATTGTAACCTTTCCCCGAATAAAGCGTTACACAAAATCTTCCTTAATATTAAAACTCTTTCTCATGAAAAAATTATTTATTGCTTTATTCGTTTTATTAAGCTTTCACTCATTTGCCCAACGCTGGGAAACAGTGAAAGGCAACGGTCAAATGAAAAAAGAAACCCGTGAAGTCGCTAATTATACTTCCCTGGCTTCGCAAGGCACTATGGATATATACATCTCTTATGGAAATGATAACAACATAGTGGTAGAAGCTGATGAGAACCTGATGCCTTATATTGAAACATCAGTAGAAAATGGCAAGCTCACCATCAAATCCAAAAAAGGCATAAACATTCAATCAAGATTGAAGATGAGAGTACGTGTTTCCATGACTGAAATTAATTCGCTTCAACAAAGTGGCAGCGGGAATATGTATGGCTCAGGAGCTTTTACCAGTAATGGTAAAACAGATATCGGCGTTTCGGGATCAGGTAATTTAAAGCTGGACTTTAATCACTTTGAAGATCTTGACCTTTCTGTTTCAGGAAGCGGCAATGTTGATCTGAAAAGCGGTAACACAAATTCTTTAAACGCCAAAGTGAGTGGCAGCGGAAATATTGATTGCAGCACTGTGTCAAGTAAAGATGTTGATGCAAAAATAAGTGGCAGCGGAAATATAAAAGTGTATGCCAGTAATAGTATAGATGCAAAAATAAGCGGCAGTGGAAATGTATTTTACAAAGGTGGCGCTCAAAACATAAGCAGTAAAGTAGTGGGCAGCGGGAAAGTGATGAAGATGTAGAAGACCTATCCTTGCCCTTAGCGGGGACAAAATTTTAGAGAGGAAAACGCAGGTTTTCCTCTTTCATCTTAAACAAGCATGGTTTAGGAACTATAAATCTTCGACAATTGCAGCCGCTTTCCTTGCGATATTATCCCAATAAAAATGATGGAAAAATTCGGGTGGTATTGATTGGGTAATATTTATTGCCTCCAGCATATTATCTGCGAAGGCTTGCCAGTCGTTGTTTGCACTCACCAATAATTTGCCGCGGCAAATATTTTTATCAACGCCCAGTGCGCCATTTTCCGTTGAAACAGATGAAAGATTATACCCAAGAGCTTCAACGAGTTTTGTTTTAATTCCTCCCCCATCGGTAACAGGATTTATAAAAATATCCGCTCCTTTAAAATAAACACTTATATCATCAACAAAGCCAGCATAAATTATATTTTGTTCAGCATATTCTTTCAAATCGTTCATTTTTTCAGGCAGGCCTTTCCCACAGATAATTATTTTATAAGAAATTCCTGTATTAATAATTAATGGATTTATGTAGTCAAGAATATTTTTCAGAGCATCAAGATTCGGTTTATAATTAAATGCGCCGTTGAAAAGATAAATTGTTGTTCCTTTTTCTAAAGAATATTTTTTTATTAAAATACTTTTAGCCTCGGCTTCATCTTCGATCGGGGGTAGCGTATCCCAGGGAATACCATAAGTTATTAAAGAAATTTTCTCAGATGGTAAATGATATCGCGCATTGAAATAATGATAATCTTCCTTTGTAATACAAAAAGTAAAATCCGCATGTTTATGAACAAACTTCTCATAATGCCATAAAATTTTCCACCACCACTTCCCTACCGATTTAAATCTTTCCGCCTCGATATTATGTGAATGCACTATGAGTTTTATTCTGCAAAAATATTTGAGTAAAAGCGCCAGCCACCCATAGTAAGGATGTTCCAAAATAATATGCGTGATATCATTTTGCCTTATGATTTTCTTTATCAGGAAGAAATAAAAAATGTTGATATAGCGAAGTTTGCTGTTGCTAAGCTTATTGAATACTTCATAAGAAGCAGCAGCAGGATTGTTGTCCCTAATCGTTACACAATAAAGAGAATGATATTCCGAAAAGTATTCATTAAAATGTGCAATGCATTTTTGCCCGCCAAATTTTGCGGGGAATATCTTATAAGGAACAAAACTTAACACATTTGCCATAAGCAAAACTTTATTCCGGCAAAATAATATTATTTTGTCGGGAATATTTCCAACATAACAGCTTTCATGAAAGTTATTTCCTTCTTTTCAAAGTTTGCAGTGATTTGTAACATTGCTTTTCTTCTTTTCATTTTGTTTAACAAACTTGAGGCGCAGAAACCTGTATCACAAAGCAGGGATACGGTTGTTGCAGTTCCTTATTTTAAAGATTTAATAATCACTCTTGGAATTTCAGCAATAATAATCAACCTTATTATGTGTATAGTGTACTCGGTTATTGTAATAATAGGAAGGCAAAAAATTCTTCCAAAGTGGCTGGTAATTGTGAACTTTCTTTTCTTTATTTTCCAGTTATTTTATTTCTTTTTCAGATAAGCAAATCTAAATGATACATAAAATTTTAAATGACAGGCCTACCAAATTATTCGTGGCATTTTCCGCTTTCTTCGTTGCCAATGCCTTAATAGCGGAAGCAATAGGCATGAAACTTTTTTCCCTGGAAGGCCTGCTGGGATTACGCCCCGCTAACTTCACACTCTTTGGTGAAAGCGGTCTTTCGTTTACACTTACCTGCGGAGTAATTCTCTGGCCCCTGGAGTTTGTAATAACCGATATTATCAATGAATACTATGGCCCGCGGGCTGTGCGCAGAATTTCTTTCACGGCGGTAGCGCTCATAGCTTACGCATTTGTAATATATTTTATTGCCATAGGGCTACCCCCAGCGCAGGTGTGGATCAATAGCAGCCATGCGCAGGGAGTTGAAAATATTCAAACTTCTTTCAATGCCATTTTCGGCCAAAATATGCGCATCATTATCGGGAGTATCGTTGCATTTTTAGTGAGCCAGGTGGTAGATGTTGCAGTATTTCATAAAATAAAAAAGAGAACCGGTGATAAACATTTATGGCTGAGGGCAACCGGGTCAACACTCGTATCCCAGCTGGTTGATAGTTATATAGTTTTGTTTATAGCATTCAGTGGAATATTTACCTGGCAATTGATTTTAGCAGTAGGCATTATGAACTACCTGTATAAGTTTTTCATGGCGCTTATACTAACTCCCGTTATATATTTTGTAGAAAAAAGAATTGAAAAATATGTTGGTGAGGAAACTGCTGTTGAAATGAAATTAGCAGCGATGGGACCGGGTAAAAATTTTGAAAATATTCCTACTGCGGGCTAGGAATCAATGTGTTGCTTTTATTTTTTCAAATCTTCAAGCCACCGCCTGCTTTTTCTTTAAGAATTGTCGCCACCACCTTATCAATTGGTAGCGTCACGCTTTCAGCGGAAAAACGCTCCCAGTTAACAAATCGGAAAGTTTCGATTTCATTTTTTTCACGATAAATTTTCATTTGATCTTCATCAAAATCAAATTCCTTGTCCCGGAGAGGCGCTTTTATTTCCTCAAGCGGATTTGCAAAATAATAGATACAAATAATCTGGTGATCAGGATTGAATGCACTGATTTGATAAAAATCGGTAGTATAAATGTGGTCGCCAACGGACACATCAAGATCCATCTCCTCTTTAAATTCCCTTTTCAAACAATCTCTTGTGCCTTCGCCCGGATCGAGGCCTCCACCGGGAAACTTAGTGTAATATTTCCCTTTTATAAATTCGTCACTTACTAATACCTGTTTATCATCATTAATCAAAATACCATACACCCTTATGTTGAACATGATTAGTTTTTTAAATTTATTTCACCTTTATAAACCATTTCCGCTGGTCCGCACAACCAGATATTAACAAAATGATTATCACTTAATTTTTCAAATTCAACACTTAGCCTTCCCCCGGATGTTTTTACTTCTACCCTGTTGAACCCATTATCATTATGCGCGGAAATAAGGGCTGATGCAGTAACCCCTGTGCCGCAACTCAACGTTTCATCTTCAACTCCGCGTTCGTAAGTGCGTACATAAATTTGGTCTTCATCCAGGGTTTCAACGAAATTTACATTAATGCCCTCTTCAGCAAACTCTTTACTGTTGCGAATGGCACGGCCTTCGTTTACAACGTCGACATTCATTATATCGCCGGTATACTTTACATAATGCGGCGAGCCTGTGTCCAGCACAAAATGGTTCAGAGAATCCCTCACACCATTTACATCGTGCATCTTTAGCCTTATATCTCCATTGAGATCAATTTCCGCCTCATGCACCCCATCAGCAGCAGTAAAATGATAATTGGATTTTTTAATGCCCTGCGTGGAAGCAAATTTTAAAATGCACCTCGCACCATTACCACACATAGAACCCGCCTTTCCATCAGCATTAAAATATTTCATTTCAAAATCAAAACCCGCTTTCTCATTCAGCAAAATCAAACCGTCCGCACCAATTCCAAATCGCCTGTTGCATAAAAGATTGACCTGCTTGGGAGTGATATCGTTGTAAGCACCCATGCGGTTATCCATAATAACAAAATCATTCCCTGTACCCTGGTATTTATAAAATTCAATTTTCATCTTATATTTTTTCTGAAATTATTTCTAAAGTTTTTTTAATTAATTTTTCAACTGTTGCATTTCCATCAGTACTAAACTTTTTGTGAATGCGATTTGCAACTATTGCGCTCAGAGAAAGACAATTATGATGTAATGCCCTGCCAAGCCCATAAATGCCGGCAGTTTCCATTTCAAAGTTTGCGATCTTATGATGCCCGAATTCAAAATCAGTGAAGCGGTCGTTCAATTGTGGATTGATGATTCCTAATCTTAGCACTCGCCCCTGCGGACCATAAAAGCCCGGGCAAGTAACCGTAATGCCCTGGTGAAACCCCTTTATAAAATGTTTTATAAGTGACATGGCTGCTCCCGCGATATAGGGTTGACTAAAACGGGTGTGCAATTGCGTTTGAGTAACAAAGGAATGTAATAACTGTTTTTCTTCTTCATTATTTTCCTGCAAATAAAAGTTCATTAAATTATCGATCCCGATAGCATGCGTGCTGGCCACGAAACTATCAACAGGAATATTTGCCTGCAAAGAACCTGAGGTGCCGACACGGATAATATTCAACTGCTGGTGCTCCTTATTTATTGTTCTTGTAGTAAAATCGATGTTAACAAGCGCATCCAGTTCGTTCAATACGATATCAATATTATCAGTACCTATTCCCGTACTCACTACAGATATTCTTTTTTTACCAAGAAAGCCGGTATGGGTTACAAATTCACGATGGTGCCTCTCAACTTCTATAGAGTCAAGGTATTTACTTACTTCTTTTACTCTTTCCGGGTCGCCAACAGTAATTATGTTGAAAGCAATTTCTCCGGGTTTCACATCCAGGTGGTATATGGCACCCCTGCTATTGATAATAAGTTCCGACTCAGCAATTTGTTGCATGATTTATCTTTATACTATAAAAAAGCTGAAATTTACAAAACACTTTTTTGGGCTGGCTTTTAAAACAGAAGTATTTTAATGAACTTCGAAATTCGCACATTGTGAATAAAAAATTCTAAAAAAATTTTTATTACTTTTGTGCCCTTTAAAAAAGGTCCTGTGGCCGAGTGGCTAGGCAGAGCTCTGCAAAAGCTTCCACAGCGGTTCGAATCCGCTCGGGACCTCAAAGTAAGAATCAAAGCAATTTGATTCTTACTTGTTTTTACTCTTCCGCACAATTAGGTAGCTGATTTTCAGCTTATTGTAACACAACCTTCCAATTTTCGTTTTTAACTTTACAAAGGCAGACTCAACTTAAGTCGACAAAAAGATTACTAACCCAACTGTGTATCATTCTGTGTATCATTGGATAAAACATGACAAATTAAAAAAAGTAAAAATCAGGTCAATGGTCTATTTTTTAGGAAGTAATATCAGAATGCTGATTCAGAATTAAGTTGCGCTGGCAATCCTGGATCAAAAATGTGTTTTGAATCCATCTATAATAAATATGGACAATTTTTCGTTTTTATTCTTTCATAATATTACTAATAAAAAATATTGAAAAGTGCTTCCACGACAACTATTAATTTTTAGGCTATTGGTGGTGGTTAAAAAACATTTTGTCCGATTTTACGTACTAATGTTATTATTCATCATCGACCTGTCAAGCCGCACGGCTTTATTCGTTACTCAATCACTGCAAACGCCGGCGTGAAGAAGGGACTAATACCCCCTGAATAGATCAATAAAGTTTACTTGACACCTGGTAGATTTAAAAATTCATTCATTAATCAGCTTCCTTTTGAAGAGGTTCATATATAGTCACACACCAAGGCGAGAAAAAAGTTCTCATGCAGCCTATTAATCTACCTTGGCCATCTTTCATACATAGGAAGCAAAGGTGGAAATAAAGTGTGAGGCTCCTGCTGATACCAATAGGCTACCGTTGCAATATCATCTGACAACGGCCTGTATCTAGCTTTTCCCTTGTACCAGCCTAAGTCTTGTATAGTGACTTTGAGATCTTTTTTGAAATTAATTGGATCTAAAATATGCCATCGGTATAAACTATATTTCGGAGGGCCATTTGGACTATCCTTATCATTGCTCCTGGTTTTGTAATCAAGCGTATTGCCCAAAAATGGCGTTGAATAAATGTCAGGCAAACCATATGAAGCCCCGAAATAATCTTCTGTACCTGTCCCATTGATTGTAGGAAATTTTCCATCTCCGTCAATAAAAAATTTCATTTCTCCCTCTCCAAACCAACCATCATGTAGCTGTGTATAAGACATAAATGTCCCGACATATTTGCCCTGTCCATGAACATTATCAAGAATTATATACTCTGGCTTTTTTGAGTCAACGGTCGAACGCCTCCATTGAGCATGAAAGTATGCAGCATTCTCAGGAACTTTAGTTTTGGCGAATGTAATCTGATAGGTTAGTAGATCTACCCCTTTATCCGGATCATCATTTGTAAAAGTTATTCGGGCGTGCTTCCTGAAGGGCATAGGCCAATAACAATTCATACCTGACCTTCCATTCACAACTATGGGTAATGAATTTACAGGGCTGACAATCTCATTTCCTATGGCAAAAAAATCAGTGAAGGGTACTTCAATTGAAGGCGTCTTTTCATTATCCCAGTAGAAACGTAATACGCAGTTACGTCCAAACCCTTCAAGATCATATTGGGAAGCCATCCAAATATGCTGAATGATACCAGGACCTTCAACATCCATAATAGTTACTGTTTCACCCGGTTTTAATTTTATAAAAGGCCTGACTTTCCATCCTTGTCCTAAGTGTTCAGCCTGCTTACTAAATGGTAAGTCAGGATCATCAGGATTGGGGATTGCCATCCCACCTTTTCCTTTTTCACCAGTTGGATTTTCAGGAGAAACAGAGTATGTTTCTGAGTCATCAATCATATATATAGACCCCAGCCCGAAAGTCGAAGACGAGGAATTATCTTTTACCTGAGCCTCGACATAAAAGGG
>JBKJRY010000186.1:0-3144 GCA_046593045.1 Chitinophagaceae bacterium
ACTACGTGCAGAACTGAGGCTTATTTAGTCATATAGCTTGCGATATTGAGGAGCATAAGGATGTATATCCTCACAAATTATTTTACGGCTTATTTCTTGGAACTAAACCAGCATTAAATTTTTCCCAAATTAAATAACAGAAAAAAGGATCACTACAGATTAATTATAAAGATTTTTTGCCTGCAAAACTATAGTAAAATAATATATAATTGCTAAAGATATTAGTGTTGATAACTTATAATATCTATCTTTACGTTTCTCATAACTTTACAACATTTTAAATAATATTATGGCAACTACAGAGAAGGCTTCAGAAAAGGCCACTGAAAAAAATTCAGAGAAATTAAAGGCGCTCAAACTTACAATGGACAAAATTGATAAAGATTTTGGCAAGGGAAGCGTAATGATGATGAATGAACGTTCGCAGGAAGCGCAGGCAGTAATTTCCACCGGTTCTATAGGGCTTGATGTTGCTTTAGGAATTGGTGGCTTACCTAAAGGAAGAGTTGTAGAAATCTACGGGCCGGAATCTTCCGGTAAAACAACTCTCGCGATTCATGTAATTGCGGAGGCCCAGAAAAAAGGTGGCATGTGCGCCATAATTGATGCGGAGCATGCATTTGACAGTGTATATGCTAAAAAGCTTGGTGTTGATGTTGACAACCTTTTAATTAGCCAGCCGGATTATGGAGAGCAGGGACTTGAAATTGCAGACAGGCTTATCCTTTCAGGAGCCCTGGATGTGGTGGTTATTGATTCTGTGGCAGCGCTTGTGCCTAAAAGTGAACTTGAAGGCGAAATGGGAGACAGTAAAATGGGAATGCAGGCAAGATTGATGAGCCAGGCATTGAGAAAATTAACCGCTACTATAAGCAAAACAAATTGCTGCTGCATTTTTATCAATCAGTTAAGAGATAAGATAGGCGTGATGTTCGGCAATCCTGAAACTACAACAGGTGGTAATGCCTTAAAATTTTACGCATCTGTTCGCCTGGATATTCGTCGCATGGCACAAATAAAAGATGGCGATGAATCTATAGGAAACAGGGTGAAGGTGAAAGTTGTAAAAAACAAGGTGGCGCCTCCTTTCCGAATTGCAGAGTTTGATATAATCTTTGGTAGTGGCATTTCAAAAACAGGTGAAATAATTGATATGGGTGTTGAAATGGGAATCATTCAAAAAAGCGGAAGCTGGTTTAGCTATGATACTACAAAGCTTGGCCAGGGCCGTGATGCAGTGAAACAACTCCTCGTTGACAACCCTGAACTTGCAACAGAACTTGAAGGAAAAATAAGAGTAAAGATTGCAGAACTAAGCGCTGCCTGAATCTTCAACTATTAAATTATAAACAGGCCATCGGTTTCAGGTGGCTTTTTTTTATTGAGATTACCGGAAGGAAAAAAATGCATTATACAGGCGTGTTGTGAGCTACCTGCGAAATCTCTAAACTATTAAAGTAATAAATAGTTATGCAAAACCAATAGTGAAAGAATTTGGGCGTGGCCGGAAGAACTTGATGCTTTAACAGCAGCGCCACAACATCACAAGCTAATACTTGAAAACGAAGTTGTAAGAGTGATTGACACTTGTATTGCTCCGGGTGAAATTACAGAAGTGCATACCCATATATGGCCGGCATCTTTGTATATCTTAAGCTGGTCAGCCTTTATCAGGTATGACGGGGAAGGCAATATTGTTCTTGATTCAAGAAATCTTGCTAAATCACCCTTACACTCAAGCGTCTTATGGTCTGAACCATTAACTCCTCATCAATTAAAAAATATAGGAGACAAAGATTTACATATTATCAGCGTTGAAACCAAATCATAACTGAATATTATTTCCCGTTCTAAACCGCATTTTTAAAATTCAATTTTATACGTTCGTATAGTAAGGCCCCGTTTCCGGAAGCAGATTTATTCTCTTCAATTTTTTGTTGTTCCTTGTCCATCCGCTCCTGGTTTTTATCATTCTTCCTGCTCTTCCTTTCAAGTTTTTTATTCCGCCTCTCAAGCTTGTTTTGTTGCTTGTTTTGTTTCCGGTCCATTCTTTTCACTCTTTTCTCCTGTTTGTCAACCCGCCTCTGTTGCCTATCTACCTGTTTTTGAGATTTCATCATGCCGCTACTATCAACCTGCGCAAAAGAATAAGTGGATGCGCTAACTAAGAAAATCACTGCAATAAGAAAGTATTTTTTCATTATATAAAATTTAATGTTGAAATAAATTTAGAACAAATAGGATGCCGGGTAAAATTACTCCTGAATACAGGCCACATAAAAGTTTAATTGATCAAAACCGTGTATCTTTTTACACTTTTACAGTACCAGTGATCCTAATCGTTGTCGTTAATATTCGGGTAAGTTTAAAGGTAATTCCCTCGAGAGGCAACCCTTTATATTTAATATGCATTTATATTTATATTTATAAACCATTACAACATCGCAAATTTTTACATGGAGACATCCCAACTGATCAAAGAAGCTAAACAGGGAAGCGTTGCCGCGCAGAAGTACCTGTTTGATCAATGGACAGAAAAAATGCTTATGGTATGCCGCCGCTACGTAAAGAGTGATGAAGATGCAGAAGAATTGTTACTCGATGGTTTTTATAAGTTCTTCAAAAAAATATCTTCTTTCAACTACCAGGGTGATGCCGCAATGTATGTATGGCTAAAGAAAATTATGATTAATGAATGCCTGATGTTTTTGCGAAAGAAGAATGTATTCAATATGGTAACAGATGTGGCGGTTGAAGAAATTCCATTGCAGGAAGAAGCGCTTGATAATTTATCCGCCACAGAAATTTTTAATTTGATTGCTAAGCTACCTATTGGCTATCGTACGGTTTTTAACCTATATATAATTGAAGGAATGCCTCACGGAGAAATTGCTTCTTTGCTCGGGATTGCAGAAGGAACTTCCAAATCACAATTAAGCAAAGCAAAAATATTATTGCAAAAAAATGTTTTAGAATTAGTCTTTTAAGTCGTGAACTGTTTTAAAAATAACGGTTTTGTTTGCATCATGGTTACGATTAGTTTATGAAAGCTACTGGTTCCAAACCTTCTGCGATTGAACCGGTAGAAGAATTCGTTGAGATAAGCCTGCATGTGCTTTTCGCTACATTTATGATATATTCCCC
>JBKJRY010000422.1:0-3097 GCA_046593045.1 Chitinophagaceae bacterium
TGCAGCAAAAAAAAGCCGCGGCTGTAAACGAAATAACAGTTTTTGTATCTTACAATCATGCCGATGAAACAACCGCGGTACTGCTAAAACAAAAATTGCTGGACAATAATATACAGGTGATACTCGACTCCGCCTCGATGCGGGCCGGTACTAAAATTGAAGATTTTATAAAAGACAGCATCAAAAACTCCCATGCCACTTTATCCATCGTATCCGTTAAAAGCCTCACCTCCGGCTGGGTAAGTATTGAAACAGAAAAAACGCTCAACTTTAAGGAGTTTTTTGATGAGAAAAAATTTATTGCCTGCTACCTCGACAAGGAGTTTTTTGAAATAGACTTTGTAGATAGGGTGACGGACGACATTGACGGAAAGATGAAAGTTATTGAGGCACTTTATAAAAAATATTTTAAAAAGAAACTGCCCACCACCGACCTCGACTATGAAAAAAACCGGCTCCTGATGCTGGAAAAAAACCTGCCCTTCACGGTAAAGTACCTGAGAAAAATCAAGTCTATTGATATACGCCCCGAACAGTTTGACCAGAATTTCCCCGGGCTGCTGATGTCATTGAAGAACTAAAGCGAAGGGAATTTATTTTGTTGCATTTTAGATTTTAGAAAGATTACTTTCTTTTATAAGGACTTTTGCGCTGCGGCAGCCGCCAAAGAAATAACGCTGGAGGCTATAGAATTTATCCGACGATTTGCTTTACACATTCTGCCCAAGGGCTTTGTGCACATCAGGGATTACGGTATCCTCAGTACTACTCCCAAAGTAAAGAACGCTGGCTGATAAAAGATCAATTCGTCGAGGCATCTTGAAAAGCAGTATGAATCGGGAGGTTCACGTACGCTTCTGTGAGGAGCAGGGGGTGAAAGTCACCTTGCCGAATCGACTGTATGTTCGCCCTTTCTCTTGGTACTTCAATTAAAATGTCTGTGTCCAACTTAGTAGAGTGTATGCCGGAAAGCGCAGGAACAAAGCAGGCTCTTTTGCAAGGTTGGCTTTTGTGTGTCGACTTTGCGTGCCTTGCAAATGTGCCTGACTTGGTGCGTTGAATAGGGATTCTTGGGTGGTGAAAACTTTTTAACTTTGTGGTTGACAATTCGTATAAATATACTAAGTTTGTCAACAAGCAGAATGCTCAAATAAATAACACATTGGAAAATGTATTTGGAAATAAACTGGTGGCAGCCCGAAAGATGGCTGGCATGTCCTTACAGGACTTGGAAAACAAACTTGAAAAAGTTGTTTCTCGTCAGGCATTGCATAAATACGAACAAGGCAAAATGAAACCTGATAGCCAGATGTTGATTGCCTTGTCAAATGTGTTGAATGTACCTGTGGATTATTTTTATTCAATTCCAACTGTCCATGTAGAACTCAAAAACATTGACTACCGAAAGTATTCTTCAAAGATTTCAAAAGCCGAACAGTTGTCGGTTGAAGAAAAAACTAAGGAGAATTGTGAACGGTATTTGGAATTGGAACTCTTGATTAATCCAAATGAGAAGTCAGAATATTTTGTTTACGATAAAGTAATTGAAACTGCTGACGATGCTGAAACTGCTGCAAAGAAATTAAGAGAAGTCTGGTCGCTTGGTTATGACCCGATTCCTGATGTAGTGGAAATGTTAGAGGATAAAGGGTACAAAGTAATTGAACTGGATGCACCCGAGGGTTTTGATGGAATGAAAGCAGATGTTGACGGTAAAAAAATTATTGTTCTAAAAAAAGCTGTAAAGCAAAGCGAAGATGTAGTAAGAAAAAGATTTACTGTTTTGCATGAATTGGCTCACCACTCTTTAAAATTTTTTCCGAAATTAACCGACAAGCAAGAAGAAATTTTGTGTCACACTTTTGCTTGTGCCGTTTTGTATCCTGCGGATATGGCAAAGAAAGAATTGAGTAAAGACCGTTTCTATTTTTATCAAAACGAATTAATATTGATTAAAGAGAGATGGGGAATTTCTTTTCCTGCCGTTTTCTCAAGGGCTTTGCATCTCGGAATCATCACCAGTTTTATTTACAGGCGTTTCAATGTGGGCTATAGAGCAAGAAAGTTGCACCTGAATGAGCCGGGAAAATTTATGAGCAAAGAAAAACCTGTTCGTTTTGAACGGTTAATTTATTTAGGATTGTCAAAAGAAATTATTTCAGTTAATGAAGCTGCGTTTTTTGCAGGTAAAACCGTTGGTGAATTCCGTAAACAATTGCAGCAGTTAGTATGAAAACTTTTTATCACTGATACAAATGTGTTCTTTGATTTGATGAACATAGAAGCCCTTCCCGAATTTTTCGGGTTGGACTTTGAAATTTGCACAACAGATTTTGTTGTGAATGAAATATTGCATTTGGAACAAGCGGAACAAATTCAAAATTTCATTAGGTCAAAACAACTTACTGTGTTTAGTTTTTCTTCTGATGAAATTGAGTTAGTTGTAAATCTCAAAACGAAAAGAACACTGCGAAGGATTGCAGATAAATCCGTTTTGTAGAAAGCGCTGCAGTTGAAATGCAAACTTCTTACCGGCGATAAAAGTTTACGAAAGGAAGCAGAGGAAAACGGGCTGGAAGTCCATGGAAGCATTTGGGTCGTGACGGAAATTGTAGACGCAAAACTATTGAGTGCTGAAAAAGGAATTGAGTTGTTTGAAAAATTAAGAATTGTAAACGACAGTCTACCAAAAGAAGAAATTGAAAAACTGATTAAGAAATCAAAAGCATAAACTATGAAAGTAAAAATTAATGAAGGTCATGCAAGTATTATGACTTTGAAGGACGGAACACAAATGAATTGCGGTGTTATTAGAGTCACACAAAATTTAAGCAAGATGATTTTCTATACTGGTAAAGGTTTGAGAGATATGTTCAAGCCTGATATGACAGAGGAAGAAAAAGCAAAAGCCATTGAACTGAAAAAGTTGAACGAAAAAACTTTAATGAAGTCGGGCTATGTTTCTGAAATGCCTTTCGCAAACATTCAAGAAATGAATTGAAATGGAAAAGTTCAATCTACGCTATCTGAAGCCAGGTTCGTTTATAATGATTTGTGCTGTCCTAGCTTTGGCATTGTTTGCAGCAAACAAATATGT
>JBKJRY010000152.1:0-4651 GCA_046593045.1 Chitinophagaceae bacterium
GGCTTAATGATTTTTACAGCTTCTTCAGCCGCCACACTTTTATTGTACTCCATTATTTACAGTCTCCCTGGTTTTCAAATTTATGATTTTAATAGCGGCATCTGTAGCAGCTATAAAAACTTCTTGCACATACATGATGTAAATCATTCAGAAAGCCAATCACCGTCATTTTATCCCGAGTCTTTTCTTTTGAAATTTGGGAGGATCTACATTCAACACTCAATCATTTAAAAACCTGGAATTTAGTTATGTCTGAATTAACGCTTTTAAAAATCGAAGCAAGAGAATTACTTGCGCAGGTAAATCAACATTTTGAAACTTCGCCGAATGGCAGGAGAATAAAGTACTCTTCATGGGAGAATGAACATGTTTACAATGAAATGGCTTTTGAAGAAAGAGTAAGGATGTTAAAAAAGAAATTCTACACATTGACCTCTCAAAGTGCCTCGGGGAAATTATGATTGATTTGAATTTTTGTTTGTTTACCCAGGCATCAAGACTTGGACACTTAGCATGGATTTATTCCTTACCACTTCTTACATAGTCCCAATCATCATAAAATCTTTCTTCAAAAGTATATTGGGAAGGTTTACCATATTTTAAAACAGCGTACACCATATATAAAATAAAAAATGGTGAAACTGACAACATCCCAAAAATTATTGTGAGGCTTACGTCTGTGTGCAGCACCACTTGAAATATCAGCAGATAAACCGTAGCGATCGCGATGGCAATTTTAGGCTTTTTCATCTTCTTGTTTTAGAGTAGATTAATGAGTTCCGCAAAAACTTCTGCAATTTATTTGCCAATAATTACATTAAAATGTAATGTGTATTCTTATTAGTTGCTAAAGAATATGTTATACAAGCAGTACAGGATTTTTCGAGTAGCAGTTACTTAAAAAAATAATATTCATATAAATATCCAGGAAAGAATAATAAAATTAAGCGTAGAAATAACTATACAGTTTATGAATCGGTAAGAAGCGTGGAAATTTAATTTGTGGAAGGACGGACACAGCAATTTTGTACCACCTTTTTTTCTACATCAACCTTAGGACTTACATAAGGTATTCCCAACCCCATGCCACGAAGTATTAAAAGGCAGGCAAGCAATGTCATCATATAAGGATAGGCTTTACGTATTTTTTGCCGGATGCCAACGCTTACATAATTGCCGAAGAATGCAACGCTCCACATCATAGGTAATGTTCCTAATCCAAAGAATGCCATGAAGATCATGCTGTTTACAATATCGCCGGTGGCCACCGCTACAGCCGCAGCCATATAAACAAGACCGCAAGGCAGTAGCCCGTTCAGTAATCCAATTGAAAATAGCGAGGAGAAATTTTTCTTTAAAAATAGTTTGCCAAAAGCAGCACGCAACTTTTCAAAAAATACAAGAATAACATTGTTGTTTTTAAAAGCTGCTAATCTTTTTGGAAGAATTATAAATAAAATAATTACCACGCCCAACGTTATTGACAACCATTGCTGATAGCCAAAGAATGCAACACTTTTGCCAATGCTTCCGAATAGAAAACCAAAGATGGTATAGGTAATAATGCGACCGGAATTATAAAATAATGCGCCGGAAAACTTTCCCCAGGCACTCGTGTCTTTTAGTGGAAGCGACAACGCTATCGGGCCACACATACCTACACAGTGAAAGCTGCCCAACAAGCCCATCATAAACGCAGCAATGATCAATTGAGACATGATGCTAACCTTATTTTATTAATAATTTCTTTTCAAAATAATAGCTTTTCCCATCTGCCTGCCAGGTCAGTTGCAGCTCGTAATTCCCTTTGGTATTTGCATTCATCGAAACAATCACCGGTGCATCTTCAATTGAAAAATTATGCCTGATGTCTTTAGCTTCATCTGACGGGCAATACAGTGCTACCTCTCCTTCCATCTTTTTTCCTGCAAAATCTTTTGGGAAAACTATATTTAATTTATCTCCAATTATCTCATACTGCACATCCGCGGATAATTGGGTAACGCGGTTCATTGCATCTATTTTTTCCTGGTACTTTAGTTCTTTATCATAATAGTCTGTTGTTACAAGGTCCATTTTTTGACTCGATGACTTTACAACGAGGAATAAAATACCTGCTATAAACACAATATATACGACAAGAATTTTATATCCCCAGTTCATGATAAAAATTTATTAATTGTAAATTTCAGGGCCAATAAAATTGGCCTCGATTGTTTTTATTTTTTTATTGTTTTGATACATCCCAACCCTTAGTTCGGTCTTCCATCCCTTAACATCGCTTCGGCTGAGTTTCACAAAAAACTGCAGGTGAGCATAGTCTTCTTTTTTTACAATCGGGCTGCTGTTACCGACAATTTGAATTTCACCTTTTACATTTTCCAGCTTTAAAGTATAGGTAATGTCTTCATGCGTTTTATTAGCGAGTTTAAGATTATACAGGTTACTAATGCGGCCATCAGGTAGGGATGTATAAGTCATTCCCGCGGTACGCATCAATCTTGCATCAAGGTCTGTTCTGCTCACTAAAAGAAAAACCAGCAGCGACAATAGTAAGGCCAGCACAGAGGTGTAGGCTTTTATCCTTGTGGTAAATTTTAATTTCACACCTTTTACAATACTGTTTTCTGAGGCATAGCGAATCAGGCCGACCGGCTTTTTAACGCTTATCATTATGGCATCGCAGGCATCAATACAAGCAGTACAGTTTACGCATTCCAACTGTGTACCGTTTCGTATATCTATGCCCGTTGGGCACACACGTACACAGGCAAGACAATCAATACAATCTCCCTGTGGTACTATTGTTTCGATCTTTTTAGCAAGGCTGCTACACCCGCCTTCATTTTTGCAATCACCACAATTGGAATCGTGGTCAGCTTTCTTTTTTAATTTTCCTCTTGGCTCTCCCCTCTCATGATCGTAAGCAACCACAATTGAATTTCTATCGAGCAACACGCCCTGTAATCTTCCATAAGGGCATACAACAATGCACGCCTGCTCCCTGAACCACCAGTAAACAAAGAAAAATACACTTGTAAAAATGAGCAATGAAATCAAGGTGCCGACATGTGCCGATGGACTTTTTAAATAGCCCAATAATTCATCCATACCTATAAGGTAAGCGAGAAAAAAATTGGCTATAATAAAAGAGATGGCAAAAAATATAATGAATTTAAGCGAGCGCTTCCGGGTTTTTTCCGCATTCCATGGCATCGCTTTTAATAGCTTTTGCTTACTGGAATCGCCGTCTATCCAATATTCAATTTGGCGGAAAACCATTTCCATAAAAATGGTTTGAGGACATGCCCATCCACAAAAGACACGGCCAAACACCACCGTGAATAGAATAACAAACACTATAAAAGTGAGCGTGGCGATACCGAAAATAAAAAAGTCCTGTGGCCAGAAGATCATTCCAAATATGATAAATTTTCTTTCAAGTACATTTAGCAATAGCAGTGGCTCACCGTTTACTTTTATAAAAGGAAGGGTAAAAAAAACTATGAGATAAAAAATACTAAAGCGGGTTCTCAGGTTATATAATTTGCCTTTTGGTTTTTTGGGATTAATAAAATTCCTTTTTCCCTCTTTGGTGATTGTGGCAACAGAGTCTCTGTAACTTCCTTTTTTATCCAGTTCTATAGTCGCTTCCATTTTTAAAATTTATTGACTCAGCACCTTTGATGAATCAGCAGGTATTGTTACCGAAGCACCGGCAGTAATAGTTTTACTTGTATTGACAGGCAGCGCTACAGTTGATGAGTCAACATATAAATCGCCCTGTGGCGCTTTAGCATTCTGTGGGTTTGTATTGTGCAATGTTTTAATATAGCTTGCCAGGAAACTCATTTCTTTTGGCGTGTATAAGCTTGCCCATGATTGCATTCCTTTGTCAGGATAACCTTTCTTTATCGAGCTATAAATATCATTAATAGAACCTTTGTGCAACCAATAATCGTCGGTAAGATTTGGGCCCGCTCCTCCTTCACCCGATATACCATGACATGCAAAGCACTTGGTGGAGAAAATTTCTTTTGCCGCCGCTAACCCTGAAGCATCGGCCATCGGTATATTATTCTCGTCAATTTTATCTTTATTATTTGCTTCATATATTTCATTTTGTATTGCCGCATTAGCCATTTCCGCATTGTATTCTTCTGTAGGATTTTTTCCATAACCAAGCACCTCAAAGTTTAAGAGGTAAACAACAGCGATACCGATAGTTATAATAAATCCCCATTTCCACCACGGGGGTAAAGCATTATCCAATTCCCTGATGCCATCATAATTATGATCCAGCAATATATCTGCCTCCCTTGTTACCGGCACAGCCCTTGTTAATTTTTTATTAAGCCTTGCCCACCAATCAGCCAGCCTGGTTGATTTTACATGTACCAGTTGTTTTTGCGGTACCAATTCAGCGTAAATTGTTTTTATAAAAAATGCAAGCGTTAATATTATAATTACTTCCATGGCAACCACACTTACAACGAGGTAAAAAGTTGTTGACGAAAGTCCTCCATAATTAGGAGCTACAGGTACAACTGTGGCTGCGTTGCTGTCCTGGCCATAAGTAAGTTGCGACACAAATAACAATCCTGTTACGAGTAGCACAGTAAGAGGTGCTATTGCCTTTTTATTTTTTTCT
>JBKJRY010000173.1:0-6277 GCA_046593045.1 Chitinophagaceae bacterium
CAGACACAGTTTCTTCTAAAAAATATTTTATTACATACAAAATCGGTAACAGTATTTATGAAAATACAAGAAAAGTAAAAAAGGCGTTCACTGAAAGCGGAACAATCCAGCTAACAGCATGGCTGTTAAACGAAAAGCGTGATACATTAAATACTTACGAGAGCGATAATATTTCAGTAAGCTGCGAGAAGCAACCATTAGTAAGTATAGTAAAAGATGTAAATAGCAATAGCAATAGCAATAGCAAAACATTGGCTAAAAAATACAATCTCCAATTTACGAATGCATCCAGAGATAGTAATGCATATAAATATAAATGGTATGTAAATGATAATCTCGTTTCTGAATCACGAAGCCTTACGCAAATAAAAAGAGCAGATAGCGGATATGCAGTAAAAGTAGTTGTCGACACCAAAGGATTGCATTGCAGTACTGATTCACTCACGGCAACTTTAGTTGAAAAACCTGTGTACGAACTTTCTGTAATCGGCATAAAGCCACTAAATCTCACCTCAAATAAAGATTGGAACAAGATTTTACCTGCACTATTATTCCTCTGCATTTTACCTGTATTGATAGCAATAGTTTTATTTTTCAAAAAACCAAAAAACGATGTTAGTGGAAACAGAAATAGTGCGGCTTTACCCGAACCGTCCAAAGAATATACCGGGCCATACAAAATTGAATTTGAAGACCAGGCTGATAAGATTTCACCTGAAAATGAGATCAGCCAGTTAGCAGGTGAGATGCGAAAAAGGCATGTAAATGATCTTATGTTTTTAAATGTAGGCAAAACAATACAGGCAACTATTCGCTCCGGCGGGTTTCCTTTTTTGAAATTTTCTTTTAGGACTCAGCCAACAGATTTTCTTGTGTTTATTGATAAAGAAAATGCAGATGGGCTTCATGTAACCTTATTTGAATACATAATTAAAAAATTAAAAACCGAACAGGTAAATATAATTTCATACAGTTATTATAAAGAGCCATTGCTGCTAAGTAGTGAAAAATTGAATCAGAGCATGTTGCCTGTAGAAAAAATTGCGCAGCTTTACCCGAACACAATCTTGTTTATCTTTTCCGACACAAGAGAATTTTTTGAAACCCTCTCAACTAAATTGAAGCCCTGGGTAACTGATAAATTTAAATCGTGGGAGCATAAAATAATTATAACACCGGTACCCGTAAATGACTGGGATTATAAAGAAACTACATTGCTTGAAGCAGGCTTTACTGTAGTGCCGGCTGATCTTAATGCCAATCATGTAATTACAGATGAGATCAACAATCTCATCAACCGACAAAAATTTCACCCGGAAAATATCCCTGCTTCCTATTCATCCAGATTTGTAAATTTTGATGACTGGAATGAGCTTACAAATTACCTTGACGAAGATGCCGGGATGATTCAATGGATTGCTGCATTAGCTGTTTACCCATATATCGATTGGAAAGCGACAGTAGCGATAGGCAAGGCATTAGAGGAAAACAATACTCTAAAGAGAAAACTGGTAAACTACACAAGCTTGCTAAAGTTATCACGTATCAAATGGATGCAGACCGGTGTAATCTCCGATTCCTTAAGATTGAAAATACTTAAACATCTCGATAATGATTCAGAAGTGACTGCACGCAATACGATGATTAACTTATTTAATGACGTGGAAAAAAATATTACTTCATCTTCTCTGGTTGCAGATGAGTTTGAATTGAATAAGAACGTAAATAAGTTTTTACTACACACACATTCCCCGACACATTATGCATTGGCGGATGAAGAGCATACACGAATGAAGGATTATGTGCAAAACCAATGGCTTGATCAACCATTGGAAAAATATCTTAATGGTGCACAGAATACGCTTCTGAAAAATAGTAATGGCGATAAAAGTATTTCGCCATCTGAGTATTTTAATGTTGAAGAAGACCTAGAAAATAAAAAACAAAAGAAAAAGCTTTTGATAAGACGTTTGATGGCTGCGGCAATTTTATTAACGGGTATTTTTCTAACGTATACTTTTTTTAACACTGCAGCTAACTATAGCGCACCACAACAGTTTGCTGATATTACGTTCAACCTTGGTTCCGGCAATTTGCTCACGTCTTTTAAAAATAACCAGCTATCTGTTTCTGCAAATAATACAACTTATAGAGGGGAAATGATTTCAGATACTTCCATGATTGTAAAAAATGTGAAAGTTGATTCAGTGCAACAGGCGTCGCTCATTTTGAGTAATGATAATAATGGTGATTTTGAGCAACCCTTCGATCTTACATTCCGTGAATATACTGTGTCATTGTCACCTCCAAAGCCGGCTCTTCCGTTAGAACTCCGTTACAATAATGCAAAGGCTTATGCGGGAATAGAAGCGCAAATAAACGACGCACTTCCGGGATATAATATCTCAGCCCTCCGGTCTGATTTTTCTGATTCATCACGAATAGTATATTATGAAAAGAACCAGAAGGCAAGAGCAGATTCTATTGTTCAGACGATAAGAAATAATTTGGGAATGAACGTGAGGGAGGAGTTTATTGAAGAATTGAGAACTCCGCCTGCCACACCAATTTTATTTCTGAACCTGCAGAGTAATGATTGCAACATTATTGCTGCGAATGCTTTGCCTGCAGGCCTTGGCGAAATATGGAGTGGTGGCACAAGTAACCGGTTAATAAATATTATTCCAGGTAGAAAATTGATTTATTATTCAACCGGCGACAAAAACACTTATGGGACTTATCGAATAGAAGAAATATGCCTCAATTCCACAGGCATGAACAGGATCATAACAAATGCGGGAAACGGATACCAGGCGTTTCTTTTGAGAAACATAAATGCTTCATCATTTGAATTATCTATTTGCCAGAACCGGTATAAAACAATCGAAGAAGCACGATCTGTTAATGAAAGTTATTGCGATCATTTTAACCTAATGCGTAGTTATTACGAAGATGATAAAACAAAAGCGTTCCTGAATCAACAAGGAAAATTAACTGCTGATCAGCTAAGTAAATTGAAGGGTATAATAAACAAGGGAATGAAGCAATACAAAACACCTTTATTTAAAACATATATCGGCGTTAATAGTTTCATTTCTTCATTCATTAATCGAAATGATGCCAAGTCGAAAATTAATAATCTCGTTCCTGCAAACCTAAGCAACACCTACAGTGACCAACAATTTAAGGGAACACCTTTTGATAGAAATTACATCCAGGTTAATGTTGGCGAGGATAAAAATGATTATCCGCTTACAAGAAATGCTGATTGTAACAAAGTGTACTATTCTTTAAAAGAAGCCTTAAGTGCTTATAAATTGAAAAAAATGGTTTGTAATATTAATCTTGCCAATCAAAATTTAAAAAGCATTCCTTCTGAAATTTATGGATTTACAAATTTGCTGACACTTGACCTCCGTGGCAACAATATATCTGAAGAAGAAATTAAGAAATTGAAATCAACATTTCCTTCGCTCAATTTGCAATATTCTTCGCCGGAACAATCACAAACAAAAGAGTCATTACTGGCAAGAATTAATTTTGATGAAAAAGGTTATCCTGATGCAAGTGCTCAATCGACGCTCAAATCAATTGTTGGAAATTTAAATAATTATAAAAATGCCAGTCTTCGAATTGTGCTATATTACGCTGACGACTACTCGCAAAAAGCAGCAGATGGATATTTAAATACACTAAAAAATTATTTGCAACAATTAAAATACGATAAAAACAGGGTGAGATTTGAGCTTCAGAATAATCCTATTCAACAACAGCAGCAACAACAGCAACAACAGCAACAACAGCAAAATGCTCCGGTTTCAAAATCAAATTCTTACTCTTCTGTCAATATGCGGTATGCAGATGTTTATGGTATAGGTTTCCCTACTGTAAGAAATATAAAAAAATAAAAACCAATTGACGCTGATATTGAGGTCAATACTTTGCATTTCAATGGCTTGGTTTTATAAGATTCTGTAATTGTACTACCTTCATATTATAGAATTGCTTCTTGCCTAACCTGGCCGCCACCTGCGCATTTATAACATAACTAAATACTTATGAATAAGATCTTGTCAGAGCAAAGTGATTGGGATGAACTTTTAGAATCTATTTCAGAAAAAAATCTTACACCGGTAATTGGAAAGGAAATGTACAAATTTAAACAGGATGATACATTTGTACCTATTGATGAATATTTGTCGAAACAATTACTTGAGATAAATAAAGTTACAGACCAGCCATCGCTCACTCTTACTGAAGCTGTAAACTACCTGGAAAATGAAAAACGCATAAAACCCCTGGATATTAAGAATAAATTAAAGTCGCTGGTAAAAAATATCGATTAAATAAAACTTTACTTTTAAAAAATTCCCCCAATGAGCATAAAAAAGATCACCGTAAAAGGTATTGAGCAAACAATTACTCCCGGTGCAGGTTCTTCAGAGGACGTTATCGAATTACGAAAATCGTATACGATTGGAGGTAGTGTACGAGGCATCACAGAATCACACGATATAAATCTTGAGAAAGATGACCTGGTTGAACTGGTATTTAATGATGAGACCGTTTGGTATTGTAACACAGATACCCTCGATGAAGTCTTTCCAGAAGCGGAAACTGCAAAAAGATCTGGAGATGCCACTTTCGAAATACCGATGTCTCTTACCAATACGGATGTGGAAAGAGGCATTGCGGGAAGCATAATGTTGAAAGGGCTTAATATTTTTGCTAAAAAAGCTATTACTGCAAAAGTAAAAGATATTGCAGCCGACCTGGAGAAAAAGCAATTGGAAAATACAAGTGGCCTCTACGGTCTTGATGCTAATTTTCAACTGCAGGAATTTAACCCGGGCACAACGGATAAACCATACCTGCTTTTTCTTCATGGCACAGCATCATCCACCAAAGGGTCTTTTGGGGAATTAGTAAATACCGATTTATGGAAATATGTTATCAACACCTATGGAAATAATGTGCTGGCATTTCAGCATGAGACTCTTACCAAGAGCCCCTTGCAAAACGTACTGGAACTTATAAAAGTATTGCCTCAAAATATTTCACTGGACATGATAAGTCATTCCCGTGGCGGTCTTGTAGGAGATACCCTGGCCCGGTTTTGTAATACAAATGAAAACATAAAAGGCTTTGACGACAATGAAATCGCCTACCTTAAAAAGGCGGGGGACAGGGGTGATGATCTTTCAAATATTGAAGCCATCAAAACTGAATTGACCAATAAAAAGGTACGAATTAATAAATTTATTCGCGTTGCATGTCCTGCACAGGGAACAACGCTCGCATCGAAAAGGATGGATCATTTTTTTAATGTCACTTTCAACCTGGTAGGTGTAGCCGGGGGGATTATTGCCAACCCGGCTTATACTGCTTTCAAAAATTTAATCGCTACAGTTATCGATTGTAAAAATGAAGTTGGTGTGCTTCCTGGTCTTGAAGCCATGAATCCCGAATCAGCATTTATAAAAGTATTAAATAGCCCAGGTACAAATGTGGTTCTTGATCAGCCTCTATTGATTGTATCAGGTAATTGTAAAACCAAATTAAATCTCAAAGCGCTTTTGATCATTGCCAGTAAATTATTTTACTTAAAAGATAATGACCTCGTTGTAAATACACGATCCATGTACTCCGGCACCAAAAGAGAAACTCCTGTTCAATACCTTTTTGACGAGGCCACGGATGTAGATCACTTTCATTATTTTAAAAATAAAAAAACCAACGATGGAATAATGATGGCTTTAAAATCCGCGGGCACAGCACTCGTACCCGGCTTTAGCCTTCTTGAAGAGAGCACGCTTGCGGCAATGGATCGCAATGCGCTGTTGAAGCTTGATGGAGGTAAAGTATTTACTGATACAGTGACAGGTACAAAGCCAATTGTAATATTACTGCCTGGAATTATGGGCTCTAATCTTTCGGACAGTGAACATTCTATCTGGATAAACTATTTAAGGTTTATAAGCGGCGGCTTAATAAAGCTGGATATTAAATCTAGCGATATTGCCGCGCCATCTATAGTAAGCACATCTTATAAACAATTGGTCAGGTATCTTTCCGCGGATTACGACGTGGTTACTTTTCCTTTCGACTGGCGTCTCCAACTGGGCAAAGTAGCTGCTACACTAAACGAAAAGATCGATAAATTACTATCCTATCGTCAACCAATTAAAATCATCGGCCACTCTATGGGTGGTGTGTTGGTAAGAGATTTTATTATTAGCTATCCCGATACCTGGAAGAAACTAAACGAATCCGATGG
>JBKJRY010000256.1:0-4289 GCA_046593045.1 Chitinophagaceae bacterium
TAAGGCAGAAGCTGATGCAATATTTCCCAAACTGCAAAAATACTTATGACAAAAACCGAATTAAGAAAGGCATATAAAGAGAAAAGGCAACATCTTTCCGTGAAGGATATCGCAATAAGGTCTGATCTCATTCTTATTAATTTTCAAAAAGTAGATTTGCCTTTTTTATCCTGCGCTCATACATACATAGCATCTCAAAAACTTGGTGAAGTCGAAACTTTGCACATGGTGGAATTTTTGCAATTTAAAAATCCCGGAATTAAAATAATTGTTCCGAAAGTTGATGCTATTTCCGGAAGCATGGATCATTTTAATTTTGAAGATAACCTGGAAATGATAGAGAATTGTTTTGGCATTGAAGAACCAAGCGGTGGTATAAAAATTGATCCCGTTGAAATAGATCTTGTTTTGGTGCCTTTGCTCGCATTCGATAAAAAAGGTTATCGCGTGGGTTATGGTAAAGGTTATTACGACAGGTTTCTTAAAGAGTGCAGGAAAGATGTTATAAAGATCGGGTTAAGTTTTTTTGAAGATGAAGAACACATCATCGATATAAATCAATTTGATATACCTTTAAATTCCTGTGTTACACCAGGGCGTATTTATAATTTTTAATTAGACTTATTCATTTTTTTCTATTCTGTCGATGTCCCAAATGCTAAAAAGCTTTCGATACATATTGTTTCCTTTTTCAATAATTTATGGTTTTATTATCTGGCTTCGAAACAAGTTGTATGATAAAAAAATTATCCGGTCGGCGTCTTTTAACTTCCCTATAATATGTGTTGGAAATCTTGCAGTGGGGGGCACAGGTAAAACACCATTGACTGAATATCTCATAAGGATGCTCCTGCAAAATTATACTGTGGCAACATTAAGCAGGGGTTATAAAAGAAAAACGACCGGTTTTGCCATTGCTGAAGAAAATACAACTGCGATTGAAATCGGCGATGAACCCATGCAACTTCACCTAAAATTTCCCGATGTAACCGTTGCAGTGGCCGAAGAAAGAGTAGTTGGCATACCACAATTATTGCATGCGAAACCGGAAACAAATGTTATTATTCTTGACGATGCGTTCCAGCACAGGGAAGTAAATGCAGGCTTGAATATCCTCCTCACTGATTATCAAAATTTATATACAAGAGATTTTATATTACCGGCTGGCGATCTGCGTGACGTAAAAAGCAGCAGCAAAAGAGCACACCTGATTGTCGTGACTAAATGTAAATCTCATTTAAATGAAGAAGAAAAAATAACAATTGAAAAAGAGCTAAACCCGCTACCCGACCAAAAAGTTTATTTTACTAAAATTGAGTACAGCAGTCCGTACCATCTTTTTACAAAAGAAAATAAATTCCTGGAGGCGGACACTGATATTTTATTGGTATGCGGAATCGCCAATCCAAAACCATTGCAGGAAATGCTAACTGCATATTCCCCGTCCTATGAAGTGCTTTTTTTTAAAGACCATCATATTTTTACAATTGACGATTTGCAACAAATTAAAAAGTATTTTTCAAGAATTGAATCCGGGAATAAAATTATTCTCACTACAGAGAAAGATGGCGTGAGGCTTGCAAAATACGCAAGCGAATTAAAACATCTTCCAATCTATATATTGCCGATGCGGCATAAATTTTTATTTGGCGGAGAAATTGAATTTGAAAAAAGAGTGGTGGAATTTGTGGAAAGCTACCATTCAAATTGATTTGCATTTATTCACTAATTCTCTTCCCAAGAATTTTAAGTGAGCGTTCAACATTATCCAGCACGGCGATATTGGGTAAAGTACCCCAATGTTCAAAACCCAATTTTTTGAACAATTTTAGACTTGGTTCATTATGCATGAAAATAAAGCTTATCAAAGTTTTTATTTCAAGGCCGGGACATTTTTCTATGCAATGCCTAAGTATTGATTTTCCCAAGCCTTTTCCCCGTTCATTTTTGCTTAGGTAAATACTTATCTCTGAAGTAGCATTATAAGCGGGTCTTCCATAAAAATTTTGAAAGCTTACCCAGCCAATTATTTCCTTATCATTATTTTCTACGACCCATAAAGGCCTGCTTAATGCATTGTGTTCATTAAACCAATTTATCCTGCTCGTCACACTTACAGGTTCTATATCTGCAGTCACCATCCTTGATGCAACGGTTGAATTATAAATTTCAACAATTATCTCCAGATCTTTTAAAATTGCATCTCTAAATTTAAATTCAGTCATTGGAGCTAATTTCATTTTTAAAACTAATTCAAAAAATTATAATGAATAAACGGGAGGAGCTCAAAATTCTAAAGTATTAACAGGCAATTTCTTAGCAATAAAAAGAATACCAAAAGTCCTATAATTTATATTATGTTAAATAGAAAAGGCAAACTTAAACCTTATTTAAATAATCCAGAATTTTGCTCTATCTCCGAAAACAAAAAACCCGGATCATCCCCGGGTTTTTTCTCACTCTATTTATAACAAAAATTTAGTTTATAAACTTATCATCTGCTGCATCATATTTATCCTGGTACACTTTTACCTTATCGTTTTGGCTTAGGCTCTGGTATATCTTCTGCATTAGATCTGTAATAGATTTATAACGGGATTTATCACCTTTTTTGTAATCCCCCTCTAAAGAAGATAACGCTTTGTCTGCAAAAGGTATCGCCTTATTAAAACTAGCTTTCGATTCTTCGTTTATATCAGTTTTCCTTTTCACATCCTCCGGCTTTGTTCCTTTCACTTTTGATGCTGAGTCTCTCTGCTCAATACCGAGGTTGTAATAGTATTGGGCATACAGCCAGTTATTATTAACATCGCTTGGGTTAATTTTGTATGCTGCTTCCACTTCATTTCCCAGGGTTTTAATTAGTCCTTCTTTGTTAGTTATCACTACACCTGCATCACTGTTGTACAAATAACCAAAAATATCATTAGCATAATTAAAATGGTACGTCAGGCTATCAGGATGTTGTGAAATTAACTCGTCATATTTTGAAAATAACGCGGGATTATCTTTCTTCTCCCTGTAATAATCCATTTCCACTAATGTATAATAATCATCATCCGGGAATAATTTTTTTCCCAGGTCAGCGTATTTTTTCATATTAGCATCATCATTTGCGTTTTTATAATGAAGCGTAAGCCATTGATAAGGAATTTGAAAACCGGAAGTGTTACCCTCACTCGTTCCATTAATGTTGGCATCGGCAAGTTCCATAAAATATTTTATTGCAGCTTCTTCGTTTTTTGCATTAAGAGCAGCCTTACCTATGTTTAAAACGAGTGTCGTATCTACTTTTCCAATCTTTGCAAAATTCTTGTCATTAATATATTGACCTACATCATTAGCCTTTTCGAATAATCTCATCGCATCTTCATAGCCAGCTTTTTTGCCTGACGTTGCGGCGTCATTGAATGCTTCTGCTCCCGCTCCATAGTACCCACTATATAAAGCAAATAATGCTTTGTATTGATCCCGTGCAGCCATTAGTGTAACTTTTGCATTAGTGGTATCATCCAGTGCCTTTTTAACCGCCTCAAAAGCTACATCTTTTGCATCTCCCTGAACCAGGCTTCTAAACTGAGCTGAATCAGCAATCTGGCCATAGACTTGTGCTTTCAAATAATATGCTTCGCCGTTTGAAGGGTCCTTGGCAAGTATGCCGTCAACTTCGGTTTTTGCCTTATCCAATTGTTTATTGTCAAGATATTTTTGCGCTTTTTTCATATCCTGCGCAAAGCCAACCGATATGAAAGATGTAAATAATAAAGAGAAGATTATTTTTTTCATTTGTGCGTATTTTTGATTTTAAATATCGTTAGGGGATTTATCTAAATTTTCATTTTCGTTACCGTTTTTATTGTTATCTCCGGGTAGTTTATTTTCCATTTCCGAAGAATCTTTAGTTACATCTTCAATTTTATCTATATCCTCAAGATCTTCGTGTTCTGCCAATTTTGTAATTGCGGCAATCTCATCGCCATCATCAAGGCGTATTAATTTTACACCCTGGGTGGCCCTGCCTGCCTCACGTATCGTTGCAATCGAAGTACGAATTGTTACACCAGATTTACAGGTTATCATTAAATCTTCTTTCTCATTAACGGATAAAAGTCCAATCAATTTGCCGGTTTTATCGGTAACATTGATGGTCTTCACACCCTTTCCACCCCTGTTAGTAATACGGTATTCTTCAACTGCGGTTCTTTTACCAAAGCCTTTTGCACTTACTACAAGTACACTTACATCCGGATTATCACTATCAACACAAATCATACCAACCACTTCATCAT
>JBKJRY010000297.1:0-18657 GCA_046593045.1 Chitinophagaceae bacterium
GAAACGGATACGCTTAATAAAGTTAGGCATCCCGGAACAAAAGGCGTACGAGTGGAGCAATAGCCGCAAAGGTTACTGCAGGGCCGCACACAGTCCCATACTAAGCCGTGCATTAAATAATCATTATTTTACCCGTTTAAGATATGTAGGGTTTACTAACTATTACTATTGGAAAACGGAACATCAGAGGGAACTCTTCTAACAAACCGCCGTGTACCGAACGGTACGCACGGTGGTGTGAGAGGACCGGTAGCCAACAATGGCTACCTTCCTACTCGATTAAGAGAATTAGAATAATTCTTCGTTATTGTAAAAAGAATGTACAAAACAGGAAATGACTTCTTTGAAATCTAACCGGAAGAGATGCTCGAAACTAAGGACAACTGAGTTGCGCTGTCATAAAAGCCCCGGGAGTTTTAGATGATTTCCTGATTTCCCGATCAATTAATTTAATCATGGGGCATCATTTATTTTTCCTTCGCTGTGCTCAGGTAATTTCTTAAAAATATTTGCTGCTCTTTTACTTTTTCAGATAGATCATTCAACACTTTCTCCACATCACCCGTATTAAGTGCCAGCGTTGCTTTTGAGAGGTTTACTTCTTTTAATTTATTGTTTGCATCTGCAATTTGTTCCAGTATTGCATCCAGCATTGCCTCTGTTTGAGCTATGGGTTTTGCAGGCATGAACTGGTTGTTGCGATAATTGAGGAAGGTTTGAAAATCGGCTATAGCAGCCTTGTAATCGTCGACAGCGGAATTGTATAAGTCTGCATCTATATCCTGGTAAATGATTTCTTTTTCCATTTTTAACTGCTTCAGTTTTGTAGAAACCATTTGTGTAGCCGCGCCATTTTTTTCAATTCTTATGGCAGCATTATTGTACTTTGATAATGGGTCGAGCCTTTCATATTCCGCGATGGAATCAACATAATTAAAATAAGCGCCGTTGCTTTTTGCTTTACTAAAACCTTTCGAAAATTCTTCGTAAGTAAGAGGATAATCAAGAAACTGGAACATAGGGTCAAAAGGCATATGAGATTGAATAAACTCCACCGGTGGCACCTGGAAATACCTGGCTTCTTCCTGGCTTACAAATCTACCATTTTCACTAAAACCCGCATCCCACGTAGGATCATATAAAAGCCACTTGCCATCAACATTTATGGCTGACCATGCATGGCCTGTACGGTCAACTGAGCCTACGCTACGGGTATAGCCCTCAACAAAATAAGCACTGATACCACATTTTATACAGATATCAGCCAGGATGGCCGCAAAGTTTTCGCAAACTCCCTTTTTTCTTTCCATAGCCCATGTTACTCTTTCCTGATGATCTTCATTTAAAATTACCCGGTGCAGGTGTGCTGCATCATATTTTATATTAGTAGCCACCCAGGTGTAAGCAGCACGAACTTTTTTACGATCTGTATCAAAATGAGTGTTGATATATGCAGCAATATCTGTAGTGCTATTTGTTTTTGATGAAGGTATATTTAAAACGACCCTATCTGCTTCTGCATAATCATTCATCACCTGGGTTTTACCAAATAATGAGAAACATAAAAAAGCAGGCATAATTATGAAAAACTTCATGTACTAAAGTTAAATATTTTTTATCATAGGAGTAGGCAGGCAATATTGAAAGTGAGAAGATGATAAGATGATAAGATGGAAAGATGAATCCATATTCATAAAAAATTCGATGTTACAAGGCTCTCAGAAATTCTTATTGCATACTTGCAGAAAACCGGATTAACAAAAACTTACAAATCATTTATTAATCCTTATTCCATTTTTTGTTTCTGATGTATTAGATCGGCTGTAAACCCCGGCTCTACCTATATTATGAAAAGACAAACTCTACTTATTCTTTCTGTTTTATTTACAACATTCGCTTTTGCCCAGACAACACCCGCCTTCGGCGTAAGAGCCGGGGTATCCTATGCAGGTGTTAGAGGCGATGCTATTGATAATCTTAATAAGATTCTGGATTTTACAGGCGGTGCGATAAAGCCTTCAAACACTACAGGTTTTTTTGCAGGTGCTTATGTGAGTCTGCCAATCACCGATGTTATTTCGGTGGAGCCCGGTTTGTATTATTCTCAAAAAGGGTATGAATTAAATGGTGCGCTCAATCTGAAAGGCGTTGACTTTCTTGGAGCCAGTGCGAAAGCAAAGCTGCAGTTGCAATACATTGATGTGCCTGTATTAGTGAAAGCAAATTTGGGAGGATTGCAACTTTTTGCAGGCCCCCAGGTTTCTTACCTGGCACATGCTGGTTTAAGAACCACTGCGGGGGTTTTTGGAATCAATCTTTTGAATCAAACAACAGATGCCACTGCGCAGTTTAATCCATGGGATGTAGCATTGACCGGGGGTATTGGCTACCAGCTAACCAACGGCGTAAATCTAGTGGCCTCTTATGATTACGGATTATCAAAAATGGATGCTAATCAAAATATGAAGTCTTACAACAATGCATTTAAAGTAGGATTGGGAATAAGTTTTTAGAAATTCTTTATCTATGATTGATACAATGCCCGTGTACGATAACGGGCATTTTTTCATTGAGGATTTTCATAAAAAAATGGTAGTTTCATTATGTTTTATTCCTTTTTTAAAAAATTAATAATGAAAATAATTACCGCCTTTTTAGTTATCTCATTTTGTATTTTATTTTGCGGAGCATCTCTTAAAAATAATGCGGATGAATGGATATCATTGTTTGATGGTAAGTCACTCGATGGATGGAAAGTAGGTGCGAATGCATCAACTTTCAAAGTAGAAGATGGAAAGATTGTTGTAAATGGTGAGACGGCGCATTTGTTCTATGAAGGCAATGTCAGCAATCATAACTTCAAAAATTTTGAATTTAAGGCGGATGTGATGACATTTCCAGGTTCCAATTCAGGGATATATTTTCACACGGCTTTCCAGGAAGGCGGCTGGCCTGTACAAGGGTATGAAGTACAGGTAAATAATTCTCATACTGACTGGCGTAGAACGGGCAGCCTGTATGGTGTTGAAGATGTGAAAGAAGTTTTTGTAAAAGACAATGAATGGTTTACAGAATACATAAAAGTGCAAGGCAAAAGAGTTATCATCAAAATAAATGATAAAATTGTTGTTGACTATACTGAGCCCCCAAATACGGGGCAGCCCGTAAATGTGCCGGGCCGCTATATTTCGAATGGGACATTTGCCCTCCAGGGCCATGATCCAAAGAGTAAAGTTTATTTTAAAAATATTATGGTAAAGCCATTAGAGAATAAGAATTAAAATACAATAAGCAGCTGACAGATGCTACTTGCATCGCAAAAAAATATAGGATGCAGGCGATATCAGATTCTCTTTAAAATAAATCTCACGCAAATAAAAATACGAAGCAAATACGCAAAGAAACACATTGCGCCTTTTTTTCTTTGCGCCTTTGCATGGAAAGTCATTCTCTTAGAAACTGTCTAGAAATGATTCTATGGATTCATAATGTATATAAAGTGGGCGGTGGGACACCGCCCACTACGGATTGGACCGCGGTTGGTGTCCCACCAACCGCTAACTGGTGAATAAAAATTATGTTTCTAGACAGCTTCTTATAGAGCAAAATCTTTTTCTACCTTCAAAGAAACATTGCCTTTATGAAAAAGTTATTCTTCTTATTTCTTTTAGTTATTTCATTTTCAAATACAAGAGCACAAAAATTCCCAGACAGTTATACTGATGGAAAATACATTACAGTAAACGGTTCCAGATTATACGTGGTAATTGTTGGGAGCGGTGATCCATTGATTATAATTCCAGGCGGCCCGGGGGGAGCACATCCAGGGTATCGAAGGTTTGATAGTTTAGCAAAAGATAATCAGCTTATTTTTTACGATGCTTTCGGGAGAGGAAAGAGTGATACCGCTAAAGATTTGAAAGAATACTCCCTTGCACGGGATATTGAAGATGTGGAGGGACTGCGTATCGCTTTGCACCTGGAAAAACTTAATGTGCTTGGCCATTCATATGGCGGGTTGGTTGCGCAAGGCTATGCCATAAAGTATCCTTCGCACGTAAGCCATCTTATTCTAGCCAATACATTCCATAGTTTTATTATGTGGCAGGCTAACGATGATAACAGCAATCATGAAATAAAAACCAACTATCCTGAAGTATGGGATTCTCTTATGAAAATAAGGGAAGCGGGTGCAATTTCCAGTGATGCAGAACACCGGGAACTATATGGCAAAGTACCTTATGGCTTCTTGTATGCATACAATCCCGAAAATTTCACAAGCCGTGGGAAAAAACCTTATCCCAATTCGTTCAATTCAAAATTATATTACCAGATGGTTGGCAAAGACGGCGACTTTATAGTCGGAAGCGATATTGGTAATTTTGATTTCAGGAAAGAGCTTAAGTATCTGATAATGCCTATACTCATTTACGGTGGCCGTTATGACCGTGTAGCCGTACCCTCTATGATGGTGAAGTTTAAAGAATATTGTCCGCAGGCTCAGTTTATGATGTTTGAAAAATCAGGCCACAATCCACAAATAGAAGAGCCTGGGAAATTGTTTCCTGTGATTGAAAAGTTTTTACATCAATAAATAATTGGATGACAAAACGTTTCTGAATTCCTGCACCTATCTGCTCTTAATTTAATTTTTTCAATTCCTCGTCTACTTACCCTTTAACCGGTATTTTTTATTCACTTTTGGATTGTTAAAATATTCATCGAGTTCTTTGCTGTCGGCAGTGTCTTCGACTACCGGCACATCTATAAGTTGCAATTGCACTTGTTTTAATTCTTCTTTAAGCCGGGCTGTTTTCTTAATAATATCAGGATCCTTGTCCCCTACGAGAATGTTGTCTGTAATTAAATATTGCAATCTTTTAATATCGCTCCTTACCAATGAAGCTGAATTTTGTTCGTAATTTTTTGATGGTGCCACCGCCTCCTTTACAGGAACCAAAGCCACTCCTACACTGGGAAGTATCTTTCCGGTAGTCTGTCCTGCATTATCCGGTAAAGAGGAAAAAATTGTTCCTCCCAATGCCGTTGATGCTGACGTAAGATCGAAAGTTGTCCGGGTATTTTTTGTCTTCCTAATTTTCTGATCTAAAATTCTAAAAGTGCTTTTCAATTGCACGATATAAGTTTCAACATTTGAAACTATACTGTTGTACTCCATTAATCTTTGCGGGAAATTAATTGATTGGTTCACCATGATCTTTACTGTGGCAGTATCACGGTTAAAGAATTTATCTACTCCGATAAAATTTAGGGTCAACAGCTTTTGCTGTTCATTCCCATCTTCCTTAATAAAATCATAAGAAGGACTCCAAATAAAATCATCTCCGCATTTAGTTACAGGATTGGTAGAACGTACAGGAAAATTGGAGTAGTAAGTTATTGATTCTATAGGGAAACTTCCTTCTTCGCATTGCAGTTTGAAATTCAACGTATCGCCTTCATCTATATTCAGCGTCCCGCTTACCGTTGGCTTTACCCTGGATGGAATGATTTCTGTATTATAAAAAACCAGGGTAAAAGTTGTGTATACCCTGTCTGTATCATTATTTAAATTTTGGACACCCAGGTTTACTTTGTATTCATTATCGTATTTAAGCTTTCCTGAAAGAAAAAATGATTTATCAGCCTTGAACTTGAGTACGCCATTATCTTTATCTATTTTGAGGCCGACAGGGGAATTTCTTAAGAACCAAAAATATTGTTGGGGATCTTTATTTATTTCAAAATGATACTCAAGCGTAGAATCTACATGAAGCGTAAAATATGGCGTGAAATTTTTTATTCGTAAAACGGTATCTTCTTTTTTTACAGGAATACTGTCTTCAAACACCTGGGCCTTCCCACAAAAAGGGGCTGCAAATAAAATGAAAAACACTAGTAAACCGTGAGAAACGGAAGGGTTAAATTTTTTTAGCATGCACGCAAAAATATAAAACTCTCACTTTTATTCTTACTGAAATATTTCATAATTGAGTTGATCAGATAAAACCAGGGAAAAATTATTTTTTCCCTTCGTAATAATTGCATTGCTGCATGGAACCAAGCCGGAAACGTAATGGGATTTCCGTGGCTTTTTCAAAGCGCAGTTCCTGTTTGCAAAAAAATCCAAAGTTGCAGGTATAAAAATCAGGTGGAACAGGATCGTTAATTATACGGTTATTTACGTGTTGAATATTTTCCAATTTAATAGCTGGCGATATAAAGTGTACAATGTAAGCTGAAGTTTTAACGGAGTATTTTAAAATAAAATCTTTTTCTTTCCAAAAAAAATTAGATGGTGCCTGGGCTGATGCGGGGCTACATATAACGAAAAAAAGAGCGATTACACAAATTTTATTCCAAAAAAACATATCTTATTTTTGCACAACAAATTTACAACATATAAAAAAGAAAAAACTTAAATGTCTTTAGGCCAGCGTTTACAACAAAAGCTATTACAGAAATTATCACCGCAGCAGATTCAATTAATGAAATTGTTGCAGGTTCCTACTGCACACCTCGAAGAAAGAATTAAAGAGGAACTTGAAGAGAACCCTGCCCTGGAGCCCGGTGAAGATGGCCATGATGAGTATGAAGAGCCGAAAGACGATTTTGAAACCGAAGATGCTGAAATTGATGGAAGTGAATCTGATTACGAGAGCATTGATATAAGCGAATATGTTAAGGACGGGGATGATGAGGTAGGTGACTATAAATTAAGGGATGATAATTATGGTGATTCTGAAGAAATAAAAACGATTCCACATAAAGTTGAGACAAGTTTCTATGACACACTCAAGTCGCAGCTTTTAATGCTGAACATTGATGACCGCCAGAAAAAAATTGCTGAACATATTATTGGAAGCATAGATGATGATGGTTACCTGCGCCGTGATAATGCGGCGATTGCTGACGATCTTGCCTTCAGGCAAAATATTGATTGTACGGAACAGGAAATTGCAGACCTGGTAAACCTGATCCAGCAATTTGATCCGCCGGGTGTTGCAGCAAGAAATCTTCGTGAATGCCTTTTACTACAGCTAAAGAGAAAAGATGCAGAGGGTATATCTGTAAAAATGGCTATTGAAGTAATTGACAAATACTTTGAAGAATTTACCAAAAAACATTACGAAAAAATTCAGAGGGGGTTGAACCTTGATGATGATGGAATTAAAGATGTAATTAATCAAATCATAAAGCTCAATCCTAAGCCTGGTGGGCAGGTAGGTGAAACCAATAAGCTGCAAAGCTATGTGATTCCTGATTTTTTTGTGATAAACACCCTTGGAAAACTCGAGGTCACACTTAACTCAAAGAATGCACCAGACCTGCGTATAAGTGAAGGCTACAGGGACATGCTGAAGGATTACGACCGCGGTGCAAAAAAAGATAAGCGCCAGAAAGAAGCAGTGCTTTTTATTAAGCAAAAAATTGATTCCGCCAAATGGTTCATTGATGCCATTAAGCAGAGGCAACACACCCTGCTCAGTACCATGGAGACGATAATGGAATATCAGAAAGAATTCTTTTTAACCGGGGATGATACTGATCTGCGCCCTATGATATTGAAAGATATAGCTGAAAGGACCGGGCTTGATATTTCTACAGTAAGCCGTGTGGCTAACAGTAAATTTGTGCAAACGGAATTTGGAACTTACCGGTTAAAATTTTTCTTTAGCGAAAGCCTTGTAACAGACAGCGGAGAGGAAGTGAGTACACGGGAGGTTAAAAAAATATTAAGCAACCTGATAGATGACGAAAACAAACAACATCCGCTGAGCGATGAGAAGCTTACCGAGCTTTTACAGGAAAAAGGCTATAATATTGCCCGTAGGACAGTAGCCAAATACAGGGAACAACTTAATATTCCTGTTGCCCGGTTGAGAAAAGAATTATAATGGATAAAGATTTTTTTTCCAGGACAGAACGACCTGTTACTTCGTTGCAAACAAAAAGGTATAGCCTGGCAGTAAGAATCCCTGCTCACATTATATCGTATGTCTTCCATCCTCTTTTCATACCGGTAATCGCTACATGGTATTTGGCGTTTATACAACCAGGTTATTTTACAGGCATCCCTTCAGGTGAAAAGAACTATATTCTTATCCGGGTTGCTTATAATACCATTTTCTTTCCTGCATTTACCATAATACTTCTGAAGGGACTCGGTTTTATTAATAGCATTTTCTTAAAAACCCAAAGAGAACGAATCATACCATATATCGCATCCAATTTATTTTATTTCTGGATGTACCTTGTTTTTAGGAATCAACCCGATGTGCCACTGGTTCTTACAGCTTTTATTTTTGGAATATTTCTCTCTTCTTCGTTCGGGTTGTTAGCAAATATTTATTTTAAGATAAGCATGCATGCATTAGGAGTTGGTAGCTTTTTAGGATTAATGCTGGTGGTTATTTTTACGGGACTTCCTTACGCGGTTTTTTTACCCTCAATGCTTGTGACTTTATTAACGGGCCTGGTATGTACCTCAAGGATGATTGTAAGCGATCATACGCCTTTTGATATTTATGCTGGAATAATTATCGGAATGGCAAGCCAGTTTATTGCGTATGCTTTTATCGGGTCATAAAATAAATGTCCTTTAAGAAAGATTAATTCATAAATTTTCTCTCCACCTTATTTGTCAAAGGAGGCAATGTCTTCATATAGGCGTAAATGGCTTTTAGCTCAGTGTCAGTAAGATTTATGTAAGGTATCATCGGGTAACGCAACGATGGAAGCCCATTAGGCACGATGCCGGTTTTTACAGCTTTTATGAAATCGTCTTCGCTCCAGACACCAATTCCTGTTTCTTTATCAGGGCTCAGGTTTAAGGTTGTAATGGGTGAACCATCTAATTGAAACATTTTATTTCCTCCGCCAAAAAAGCCAGGAGATTTTTCTGGCATCTCGTAATTGTTGGTAGCAAAATCTTTTGAATGGCAGGTGTAACATTCATATTGATACAAAGCAATGTACCTGCCCCAATTGACCTGGTTAGTTGTATCAGGTTCTGGTATTGGTGCTTTCGGAAAATCAAATGGCTTAAATGCTTCAATTGTAAGTAAAAATTTTGTGAGAAAAGAAGGGGTAGTTTTGGGTGCTCTCGTATTATCGGGCTGCACATATTTATCGTCAGATCTTAAATATGCAATGATTGAATATAAGTCCTCATCGGCAATATGAACAAGTTTTGGCATATAAGGAGGCACATATTCACCATCAGGTTTGATACCGGTCCTAATAAAATAAATAAGTTGTCCATCAGATAAATTTCCTATTCCTGCGATAGAATCTTTGGTAATGTTTACCGAATGTATTTCACCAAACTGTGGTGCTTCGCTTAATAACCTGCCAGTAAATTTTTGCGTTTGCTCGTTATAATGACAACTGCGGCAAAGCATCGAAGCCAGTTTTTTTCCCCGGGCTATTCTTTCGGGTGTAACATCTACCTTCATAGCAATTTTTTCCGTTTTGTAAACAGGCATTCCCCTGAAATTGACGAACAATGCAAAGACGCCGGCTATTACAATAACTGCTACAATTATGATTAGAAATACTTTTAATACTTTTCTCATAAAAAAATTTGAAGAAACTAAAATAATTTGAATTGCTCTTTAATGCAATAGGTTCAGCAATTAAAACTGCGTGATTTTTTGCGACCGTAATTTTTATTAGTGAACAATTAAGAAGTTTACAAGTGGGAATTGTTTATACAGGCATTATAAACAAGCGATAAGAATGTGCGGTTATTGTAATGCATCAAACTCAAACAAATTTCCAGGCTCACCTTTTTTGCCTTCAGAGCTTATATATAATCTACCTTCTGGAGAAAAGCTAATGCCTTCAGGCTGTGGCATCAGGTCTTTATCGATAAACTGAAAGGCTTTGAGCGTGCCATCACGGGAATACACAGCCATACATTTATTGTCTCTGGTTGAGAGCATGTAAATATCGTGAGTAATTGGATGCACCGCAATCGCTGATGGGTTAAATTCCAGTTTTTCGTCAGCTAATTTTTCAAAATCTTTTTTATGAATCAATAAAAAAGGCTGCTCATTCAGGGTGTTATTGGTAATATCGAAATCATATACAGCCCGTGTGGATTTTTTTTCATCCGGAACGCCGGAATCATCCTTGCACGCTATTAATAACTTTTTAGTAAGGGGATCATAACAAATACCTTCGGTATTGTTTTCCTTTTTCAAAAAAGTCTTGATCTTATCTACAGATGGATTACTTTTCCAGTCAGATATTTTAAACAAAGTACCGTGGCTCCACAGAGCGTAAACAATATCATTCACAATAGTCACATCTTCAATATCAAACTTTTCATCATTTTCTTTTTTAAATGAAATTGTCTTCTCAAGAGTTAATTTATCGTCGCCAATTTTTACCAAATATAAAAGCGGGTTAAGGTCCTCAATAAGAATAAGGTGGTCTTTATCGACCCAGGTGTTTCCGGAAACTTCCACTAATTGATCAGGGAGCCGCCATGAGTGCAGCGGTTTTTTTAAATCATAGCTGTAAGACTTTCCGCCGGATAAATTCACTGAAGAATCAGCGATATTTTTTTCTGAAGTACCTGCCGTTACCAGGTTGCTTTTCCCGTTTTCATTATTGGTCGTACAGGCTATTAATATAAAAACTGAAATTGCAATGGCGGTAAGTTTATAATTCATAGATCATTTTATTTATAATAGTAAACAAGCAAAGCTATAGCATAAAAGAAGTCAACACTTATAATTCCTTCGATTTGCATCTTTTTGAGTTTAACAATAATGTTTCTGAAATATTGCACAGTCTGACAAGAGGTCAATTAGAGTCAATTCTGCATAACTATTTAAAAACCAGGAAGCGGGAAAAATAAAAAATCCCTGCAGTTGATAATCAAAAAGTTGAAGCACGCTATTCTGATGATACCGATGGACATAATGATTATTCCTAAATTGACCTATTAAAATAAAAGCCATCCACAGTAATATTGATTTAGTTATTACGGGATGGCTTTATAATTATTTTATACAGGGCTATTTTATCATTCCGCACCCTATTCTAGTACCCGCATTACCTGAAGGTTGTGAAGTAAAATCATCTAATCCCCCATGTACCATTATGGATCTGTTTAAAATATTTGTTTTAGCATCTCCACCAAGGGACCATAAATCTGTTTCCATTTCCATGCTACCTTTTCCATTAGCATCGAGGCTTACATTTCCTATATCACCGGAGTGAAAACTGCTGCTTCCCCATTTTCCATGGTTGGCATTAGTTGGATTCCAGTGTCCTCCCGCGGCCTTGGCCATATCGCCACAATCACCCATTTCATGTATATGTACCGCAACACTTTTATTGGCTTTTGCGGGAATTGTTATATCCAGCTTCATTTTTACTTTGCCATCGGCTTGTGCATCAAACTGAACAGCGCCTGTAACTGTCGTATCAGGAAATACACCGGTTAATTCTGCCACAGCATGATCTTTCATCGAATCTGTATGGCTTTCCATATTCATTGCGGATGCGGTATCCATTGTTGATTCACTGCTAACGGTAGTTTCAGTGTTACTATCACTTGATCCACTACATGACGCAATGGTGGACGCAGCTATTATTACCCACGCTCCTGATTTGAGGGATTGAAATAAATTTTTCATTTTTTTTTATTTATAGATTATGGTTAAGATTTCATTTAATGAAAATAAATTTATGGATCGCTTTCCTGGATATAAATGACAATCGCTACAATGTAATTAGATTTTATATCTCAAAATTCTTGCAATCTCAATTTTTTTTAGCAACGATCAAAAAGACTTTTGTTTCATATGCAAGCCTCGATTAATACCAGTATTATAAACTTATATAACATAGGTCACAAATATCATGCGAGGGAGTTAATCACTCAAAGAATTTGGATTTTTTAAAATTGAAATTTTTTGCGAGGATGTTTTTACACAATGGCCGCTAAAGGATACGATTTTTTTATCATCTCTGCTGGTAATTTAAATGCCTGTTTAGATGGCAAGCCTTTTGAGACTACGTAAATATTATTCATTTTTAAAATTGATTTTATCAGTTGCATCGCTTTTTCCCGGCTCAATATTTTCAAATCAAAAAACAAATCTTATGAAAGGTAAGTCACATGAATCAACGGTATTAGGCGCTATAGGTGCTGCTATTGGAAAGGGCCTTATCGCCGGCGCTGCGGGTACCGTTGCTATTACGCTTTCTCAAATGATAGAAATGAGGATTACTAAGCGCAAACCAAGCGATGCGCCTGTGAAAGCTGTGAAGAAAACATTGCATATAGAACCGGAGCCTGGAAACAAAGGAGCCTTCGCGGACGAAGTGCATTGGGTATATGGATCTTCATGGGGCGTTTTCCGGGGATTATTATCGCTTGCCGGACTTACCGGCTTTGCTGCAACAACGGCGCATATGGCTGCAATATGGGGAACTGCAATTACGATAGAGCCAAAACTGGATATCGCTCCGCCAATTACTGAATGGGAACCCAAAGACATTGCTGTGGATTTTTTTCACCATGCGGTATACGCATTGGTTGCCGGTCTCGTGTATGATGCAATTGATTAATGTAGGACAATATAAATTTGACAGTAATTTTTTGCCCGGTGATTATCAGTGGTCTGAACAGGCAGTATAAATTTTAACGATTAGCCTCAATTTACAAGTCCGCATACCATTCTATTTCTCTACCTTTATTGGTATAAAATACTTTGTTATGTCTCCATTTAATTTATCCAAGCCGGTTGCCATTGGTTGTGACCATGCAGGCTTTGAATACAAAGAAGATATCATTTCTTTTCTCGATGGTAAAAGCGTTACATGGAAAGATTATGGAACGTTTTCCGATAAGTCGGTTGATTATCCTGACTTTGCGCATCCTGTTGCAAATGCAGTTGAAATAGGTGAGGCCTGTTTCGGGATTTTAATTTGCGGCAGCGCTAACGGCGTCGCTATTACAGCGAACAAACACCAGGGCATACGGGCAGCTGTATGCTGGGGAGAAGAGATAACAGAGCTTGCGCGAAAACATAATAATGCCAATATTATATGTATTCCAGGCCGCTTTGTGAGGGAAGGCCTGGTTGAAAAAATGATAGAAATATTTTTGCATACCGATTTTGAAGGAGGCCGCCATAAAGACAGGGTAAATAAAATCGCATGTTCTTCAGCTCAATTTGTTGATGAATAAGAGCCTCAGTAAATAAAATTCCCTGTTTTATAAATATCAACCCCAAAATGAAAAACCGTTCGGTAGCGCTGGTCCTTTGTATTTTCTTCATTAATAATTTATTTTCTCAAACTGGTATTGCTTTAAAATATGCTGAAACAATTTCGGGCGACGATCTTAAAAAAGATCTTAGTGTTATTGCTTCAGTAGAAATGGAAGGCAGGGAAACCGGTACCGAGGGGCAGCGCAAAGCCGCTTCATTTATTCAAAGCAGGTTTAAGGAAATCGGTCTTTTGCCACCGGCATCCATAAACGGCTATCTGCAGAAATACCCGTTAGTTAAAGACACCCTTATTCCCAGGACTCTAAAGATGGGGAGGGACAAATATATTTTCGGGAAAGACTATATCATTATTCCCGGGACAGGTGATAATGACGAATTTAAATCCAAAGAGATAATTTTTGCGGGATATGGAATTGAGGATAACAATTATGATGATTATGCCGGTAAGAATGTAAAAGGAAAAGTAGTGATAGCATTTTATGGCGAACCAAAACGGAATGAAAAATTTCTCGTAAGCGGCAATGAAAAGGCCTCGGCATGGGGATATGATATTTCTAAAAAAGCCATCCTTGCAAAACAGAAAGGCGCGGAAGCACTATTGATAATGTACACTTTTAGAGATACATTATCAGCCGCGATAATAATCAACAGCACTAAATCAAATTTATATTTGCCCGTAACAGTTAGTGCTAAGGATGAAAAAGTTCCCGTTGTTATTATAACAACATCCGTAGCAAAAAGTATTTTTGGAGAGCAGCGATTTACTTCATTGATTGCTGCCGCTAAATCCCAGGCTTCCTTATTGGACATGGCCTTTAATAAAAAGCTGAAAACGAAATTGGCTTATAAAAAAATTAGTATTCCTACGGAAGCCAGCAATGTTATCGGGTATATCGAAGGGACAGATAAAAAAGATGAATACGTTTTTCTCACCGCACATTATGATCATCTTGGTAAAAAAGGAAATGTTATCTACTATGGCGCGGATGATGATGGCTCTGGCACGGTAAGCGTTATAGATATGGCTGAAGCATTTGCAAAAGCGAAAGCCGATGGTAACGGGCCAAGAAGATCTGTTGTTTTTATGACGGTAAGCGGCGAAGAAAAAGGTTTACTGGGCTCACAATATTATTCTGAGCACCCGGTATTTCCACTGGAAAATACAACAGTCGATTTAAATACTGATATGGTTGGGCGCATAGACCCGGGGAGAAATTATGGTGACAGCACAAATTACGTTTATGTAATAGGAGATGATAAATTAAGTACGGAACTTAAACCCATTAGTACGTCCGTAAATAATAAATATTCTAACCTGGAACTAGACTATAAATTTAATGACCCTGCAGATCCGGAAAGAATTTACTACCGGAGCGACCATTACAATTTTGCAAAAAAAGGGGTGCCTATTCTTTTCTTTTTTGATGGCATACACAAAGATTATCATAAGCCCACAGATACAGTTGAAAAAATAAATTTTGACCTTATGGAAAAAAGAGTACGATATATTTTTCTCAACGCCTGGGATATGGCCAACAGGGATAATATGATAAAGCGTGATTTGGCGCTGCCTGAAGGAACAAGGTAAAATCCATCCCAACATTACCCTTGTACTGTCGAAAACCACCACCAAAAGTCCTTTCGAACGGAAGGGGAAAAGGGAACCGGCAAAACGTTACGTTTAACTATTACAGTTAATTTACGTTACTATCTAAATCTCTTTGTTGCTCCATCTCGTTCCATACTTCATCAGGATAAATAAGGCGACGTGCTACCTCAATACACAGGATGTTGCAAACAGGGATATAATTTTGCTCACCGTCTTCATCTGGCAAAGTAATAAAGCCTCCTTTTAGAAAATGCCTATTATAAAAACTCTCTTCGTTAATTCCTAAAAAGTTGCTTTCGGTGTCAAAATCAGAATAAACCAAAGGACGGGAAGAAGCTTTCAGAAGAAATACGGCATCAGGTATCATGAGTTCTCCGTCGATAGTGTCCGAAACCTGGAAATGATCATGATATTCGGTGAAGCTTTCAGTTATTTGGGCAATATCCCAACAAAATATTATCCGGCTTATAGCAGATATTCGAATGAATACCATCCGGTTGGGACTGGCATAAAAAGAGAGAAAGGTATTGGAAAACTCAGCCAGGTCATCCGAACGATCATTTAAAAAAGCTTCCAGTTCCTCTTTGCGGGGTGCGTCAATACTATACAATAAAACAATGCCATTTAAGAGTTCTATGCGTAACGTGTGCAGTTGCAAATGATGTTCGATAAATTTTTTTAAAGCCATATTATTATTGTGAATAGTTATTAATTTTCACTTAGGGTTGAACAGAATTAAGAGATTGGAAGATAAACAGGATTTTTTTGAAAATCCGCGGTTCTTTTATGAGTTTGTCCACCCTACTTTTTAGTTTTTTCAATATAGTCCTCTACATTATTATGAAACCAGTTTCCGAGATCAGATGCGATAGTACCAATTTCATTTTCAGACAACTCCTGGTGATATAATTTGTTTACTGCTTTTTTCGCAGAAAGCCAGGTAATCTCATAGGCGTTATCATAAAAATTTATCTTAATCTCCCCTGCATTTATGCTTACACCATTATCAATATTTCGAAGACCGCGAAAACTTGCTCTGATCAATATTTCCTTATTCTTCATTGAAGCAATATCCTTTTTAACAATAAAATTTCTCAGGTTCTCAAGAAATTTTTTATCAAGAGCTTTACCATTTATCCCGGAAGGGGGAAATGTAAAAGCAATATTCCTTGAATGAAAAAGGGGTTCAAATGCTCCAAGCTTTTTTTCCCATTCTTGCATAACGGGAATCAATACATCTGATACAACTTTTTCTATTGTTTCTTTACCGTATTTCATCTCAACCTTTACATCAGGTCTTTCACCTAATTTTCTTTTGAGCAGTAACATTTTTTTATCAAAGTCTCCGAGCTCAACAATCTTTTCTCCGTTAGCCGCTTTGATAGAAATATCCAAAGACCATATAACTTGTTCAGCTATGTAATCAACAAAGGCATCCATGTTCCCAACATCTGCCTGATTCAGTGCAAACAGGTAATTCTTTTTATCAGAAGATTTTATAACCACTGATTGCAGGCCATATTTCAGCAATGCATAATTCATCAGTAATCAAGAGATACGCCCATTACCATCATCAAAAGGCTGGATTCAAACAAACTTATAATGCAATAATGCGGCTAATGTCACCGCGTGCAGCTCGCTTTTTTGTTCCTCATCCCGGTACCATTCTATCAATTCGCCCATTTCAATAGGTGTATTTTCCGGTAAAGTGTAGTGAAACATCTCACCATTCTGCAGCCGTACAGAATTAGGCCGTTCTTTATAGTTGCCCACTTTAATCAACCTTCGGGTAGGTTGCCCATCCGCGGTTAACGCCTCTTTCCAAAAAGGGCGGACCAGCAACATTTCATAGATGTTTTTTATAGCCATTTCAGTAAGTGGCCTTTCTTTATCCTTTGCCCAATCTTTAATAAGCCCGAATGCCACATCGTGGGATTTCATTTCTTAATATTCCCTTAGCTCGTGGTTGCCGGTAGTTTTACCAAAAATCAGCAGCAACTCAGTTTCACCGTAGGTAAGTGTGTTGCCTTCAATATGGTTGGAATTATAATTGAATTCCAAGCGAAACTTTTTATCAAATCTTTGCTGGTATTCCGGTTTTAAAGGCTGCATCTTTTTCAAGGTTGTTGCAAGCCTGTCAATAGTATCTAAAATTGCCTCCATATTAAAGTTTTGATATTGAGCAATGTTATCTTAAAAATCCTGATTCTTTTAAGTTTTGTTCTTTTTGTGCTTTCATATTTTCCAACTTGTTTTCCATCTGCTTATCTCCGTCCTGTGTCGCCGCAGTCCCTCTCAGGTTCATGATAAGATATTTATCTTCCACCACAATGCCCTGCATAAGTCCCCAACCTTAAGCGGAATTAAGGCTATGGCGACGGCACAATCATTAAACTTTCATTACCGCTTTCATTCACCGATTGTACAGCAAAAAAATAATTATCCTTTGAATAAGGTAATGTGATATTCGTTTCTGTGGCAAATATTTTCTTTTGCCAAACAGGGCTGGTAGTTTCTCGTATTAAAATATAATATCCTTTTACCTTTCCTGTCTTGGGCAGTTGCCATGAAAGAGATGTATTGTTAGTTAATCGTTTTACTTCAACCTTTACTTCTTGCGGCATAGCAGGAGCCTTAGCAAGATTGGCAAGGTTAGCTAAATTCATAGCCGTATTCTTTCGCAAATATTCAAAGTCTATGTGCTGTGGTAAATCGCCATAATTAATTCCGTTTTCAGTCCTCACATCCTGGTGCTGGCGCGTATAATTTTCATTCATCTCTGTAATTCTTACTGCGGCAAAGCCGTTCATTACATAGGGTGTATGATCGCCACCCCTTAAAAAGCGATCGTTTCTGTAAATCATTACTACTTCAAGATGATCAACATAACGTTCGCCAATTTCCTTTACATAACGGGCAAGCTGACGCGATTTTCCATCGTTCTCCAAACCAAGTGCACGAATCCTTGCTGCAGTTTTTTCGGTTTCATAGGCTGGCAATCCTTCACTGAACACCAGGACTTTTGTGTTATTAATGATGTTTGTTTCGTTGCTGTTATTGCTTCCCATAATGTCATTATTTAAAACTGCTGCTACATGCCAGTTTTCTTTTTTCGCCTTTTCTGCCATGTAAGTGGAGCCTAATAAACCTTGCTCTTCGCCGCTTACCGCAACAAAAATGATGGTTGCCGGAAAATAATGTTTGCTCATTATTCTTGCGCACTCAAGTACCGCAGATGTGCCGCTGCCATCATCATCCGCGCCCGGTGCATCTCCTGTCCGGTCCATTACATTGCTTCGCATATTATCGAGATGGCCGCTGATGATAAAGATCCTGTTATCATTCGGGTCAGTGCCTTTCAATGTCGCCATTACATTTCCTAATACCAATGGTGCGTCTACTCTTTTTCCATTAGGCTGTAAAGTTGTGGTATCAATCACAGCAGTTAATCTGCCATCTGAATTTTTTGCAAAGTCATTGAACTTTTTCAACACCCAATTTCTTGCTGCACCAATTCCACGCTTTGAATCGGTTTGTGTGCTTAAAGTATTTCTTGTGCCAAAGGCAACCAATGTATTGATGTAAGATTGTAAGGAATCCGGAGAAACCTCATTCACCATTTTTTCAATTTCCGGATCACGATTAATAATTGTTTGGGAAAATATTTTCGTAGAAAAAAATAACAGCAATAGGAAGCAACAGTTTTTCATTTTCTTTTTTGTTTAAAGATAGGGTAGAATGAAAATATTATGAGAGCGCAACCGCATAGAATAAGGAAGGCGAAGGTTTCGT
>JBKJRY010000117.1:0-9049 GCA_046593045.1 Chitinophagaceae bacterium
AAAAATCATCATCCAATTTTACAGGGAGCTCTATTCTAAAAAAGAAGCCAAAGGCAATGGAAACTCAATACAATCAACAAAGGTATCTTTACAAATAAAACGTTTAGGACACTATTGTTTTTATCTCACTTGTCGCAATAACATTCATTATCGGAAAAATAAATCTGTCTATCCGTTTCAGAAAGCAGGTACAAGAACTATTCTCCTTATCAAAAAATATTTCAGACAAAAAATTCAGCTATCAACAACTTGACAGCTTGCCAGAACCTGTTCAAAGATATTTCAGGCACATTTTAAAAGAAGGACAGCCCTACATAAGTTATGCAAGGATTAAACACGATGGACAATTTAAAACCGACCTTAAAAAAGGTTGGATTGACATTAAAGGAGAACAATACGCAACAACAGAGAAACCAGGTTTTATTTGGAAAGGCACAACATCAATGTTTGTTGCCAGAGATATGTATATTTCAGACAAAGGCAGACTAATTGCTACACTTTTTTCAGTGTATAATGTTGCGGATGCAAAAGGAGAAAAATATAATGAAGGAGAACTACTCCGTTGGCTTGGAGAGAGTGTTTTATATCCGACAAATTTTTTACCCAGTGATAGATTACAATGGTTTCCGATTGATTCCAAAACAGCAAAACTTACATTTAATTACAATGGGCTTTCTTTGTTTTTCAAAATAACCTTTAATGAACTTTGGGAAATAACAGAAATGGAAACAAAAAGATATATGGGCGAAGACAATTTGGAAACCTGGGTTATTAAAGCAACCAATTACAAGGAGTTAAATAATGTATTTATTCCTACAGCCTTTGACGTTTTATGGAGATTAGACAAAAACGATTTCAGTTATGCAAAGTTCAATATTACAGAAGTTGAATACAACAAACCCGAAAAATTCTAAAAATAAAAATTCTAAAATAGTAATCGTCTATAAAAATTACAAAACATCAAAAACCGGGAGCATGCTTTTGAAAGAGAATATTTTTTTAACCGATAGCCAGGATGTTTAATTTGAGTTATCTAAATATTACGTAAATGAATACACAAATATTAAAAGAAACCATTCAGCAACTTTTTGCTGATGGTAAAGGGTTACTCGCCATGGACGAAAGTACCGGCACCTGCAATAAACGTTTCGCCGCAGCAGGTATTCCTCAAACAATCGAGATGCGACGCAAGTATCGTGAACTGATTGTTACAACGCCCGGTTTGAATGAAAGCATTGGTGGCGCCATTTTATATGATGAAACCATCCGGCAGCAAACAAAAGAGGGTATGCCGATGGCTGATGTGCTGGTAAAAGCCGGGATCATCCCGGGAATAAAAGTTGACACAGGTGCTAAACCTATGGCCGGTTTTCCCAATGAAAAAGTTACGGAAGGTTTGGATGGTTTGCGTGATCGTTTGGAGGAATATAAAACAATGGGTGCCCGCTTTGCTAAATGGCGTGCAGTGATTACGATTGGTGATGACATTCCAACTACGGCATGTATTAAAGCCAATGTACATGCACTTGCACGATATGCAGCTTTATGCCAGGAGGCAGGCATTGTTCCAATTGTAGAGCCGGAAGTGTTGATGACCGGTAATCATACCATACAAAGATGTTATGATGTAACAGAGAAGGTTTTAAAAATTCTTTTTTATCAATTGTATCAATTCAGAATTGATATGGAAGGAATGATCTTAAAACCAAATATGGTAATTGCAGGCACAGAAAGCGCTGTGCAAAACACCATTGATGAAGTCGCCGAAGCTACTGCGAATTGTTTGCTTGCATCCGTACCTGTAGCTATGCCCGCTATTGCATTTTTATCCGGCGGACAATCGCCTGAAGATGCGGCTGCGCATTTGAATGCTATACATACAAAGTTTAAAAACCACTTGCCGTGGATTGTTACGTTTTCTTTTGCAAGAGCAATTCAACAACCCGCCTTAGATATTTGGAAAGGACAGGATGCTAATGTAAACGAAGCACAAAAATTATTATATAAGCGGGCAAAACTTGATACCGCGGCACGCGGGGGCCAATACAATGCTGCAATGGAAGAATAAGAGCCTCTTGTTACGTGATCTGAGAATAAATTGAAAGATGATATGCCCAAAACAAGTCACTTAATGAATTTGATAGATAATGGTAAAAAATAAGTTTGACTAAATCACAAATTTCATGATATACGCAAAACGATTTTTTCCATATTAAAAAAATGATTTCACCAAAATCCGCACCAGATAGTTCTTTTTATTATCGGTGCTGTTTTTCTTACCTTAATGAACGCATTATAAATCCTGTGCCATAAGTTTAATTATTATTTCAATAGCAGTCTCTCAAACTTATGGGCGAAATTACAGGGAAGGAATTTTTCATACACGTTGGAATCAAAAAAGCATAAAATGGAAACCGAAGTAAAAACATGTCCCACCATCATTATAATACTTGGTGCTACGGGAGATTTAACCTGGCGTAAATTGACACCCGCCATTTACAACCTCTGGCTGGATAACTGGTTACCCGAAGAATTCGCAGTCATCGGCGTAAGCCGTGATGAATACACAGGTCCCGAATTTGAAAAGCATTTGCATGAAGGCGTAGATAAATTTTCACGACGGGGAAAAACAAAGAAAAATGAATGGAAAATTTTTGCTAATTACCTTACCTACCAGCAAGGGGAGTTTAATGCTGCAGCTACCTATTCTGCCATAAAAAAGCAAATAAAAATTCTTGAAAAAAAGTGGAAGACCACTGCCAACAGGATCTTTTATCTTGCTGTTCCACCCAATGCTTTCGAAGAAATTTCTATGAAGATAGGATCCTCGCGGCTTGCAGAAAATAAACTTAAAAGCCGGATTGTTGTGGAAAAGCCTTTCGGACACGACCTGGAAAGCGCCATTGACCTTAATACTTTATTGCATACCAATTTTGATGAAACTCAGATATATCGTATTGATCATTATCTCGGAAAGGAAACAGTTCAGAACATACTAGCTTTCCGCTTTGCCAATACATTGTACGAGCCTATCTGGAACCGCAATTACATTGAAAGTATTCAGATAACTGTCGCGGAGCAATTGGGTGTTGAGAACAGGGGCAATTATTATGAAACTGCAGGGGCACTACGTGATATGATACAAAACCACCTGTTGCAATTACTCTGCCTGATCACCATGGAACCGCCCGTTTCATTTGAAGCTGATGAAGTGCGCAACCGGAAAGTAGATGTATTAAATGCCCTGCAAAAAATTAATCCTGAAGAAGTGCACCAGTATGCCGCCAGGGGCCAGTATGCCGCAGGATGGATAAAGGGTAAGAAAGTAATTGGTTACCGCCAGGAGCCGGATGTAAGCAAGGACTCAACGATAGAAACATTTGCTGCATTGAAATTGCATATGGACAACTGGAGATGGCAGGGCGTGCCTTTTTATTTACGAACCGGCAAACGAATGGATGAAACAATTTCAGTTATAACCATACAATTTAAAACTCCGCCTTACCAATTATTTCCGGCACAGGCAATAGGCAATTGGCAGCCCAATCGTCTTATTTTGAGCATTCAGCCTCACATGGGAATTTCTACCAGGTTCCAGGCAAAACGTCCCGGCCTTAAAATGTTGCTTTACCCCGTTGACATGCATTTTGATTATAACGAATCTTATACTTCAGGAACGCCGGAAGCTTATGAAACCTTGTTGTTGGATGTTATGGAAGGAGATACAACTCTTTTTATGCGTGCCGACCAGGTGGAAGCCGCATGGAAAGTGCTTATGCCTGTTATTAATGTATGGGAAGCAAATCCTCCCAACAATTTTCCTAATTATAAAGCCGGCAGCCAGGGAGCCGAAGATGCGGAAATACTTATTGCAAAAGACGGTCACAGTTGGTTTGATATGCCTATTAATAATTTATCGTAAAATAAAGATGGCAATTAAAAAAATGAAAAAGAAAGTAGATATGTCCCATGCTGATTTTAAATGCAACGTCAATCACGCATCCGCTTCCTTACATCATTTTTGGGAGCACACCGTTGGCAGCAGCCATGCAACAATGGCCTTACGTGCAGATTGGCAGAAACAATTAACCCGGTGTAACAGGGAACTCGGCTTTAAACATGTGCGCTTTCACGGTATACTTTCAGACGATATGGGCACGCTCGTGAAAGAAGAAAATGAACTGGTTTATTCATTTTTTAATGCAGACCAAATCTGTGATTTTTTACTTTCCATAGGTATGCGGCCCTTTATGGAATTGTCATTTATGCCGAATGCCCTCGCTTCTGGTTCTGCTACAGTTTTTCATTACAAAGGAAATATCACTGCTCCCAAAGACTACAACGACTGGGAAACACTGATAAAAAAATTGGTGGAACATTGGGTGCAGCGCTATGGAATGACAGAAGTGAGCCAGTGGTTTTTTGAATTTTGGAATGAACCAAACCTTGATGCCTTCTGGAAAGCAACAAAGGCAGATTATTTTAAGTTATACCACCATACCGCCGATGCTATTAAAAATGTACACAAGAATTTAAAAGTAGGCGGACCTGCTACTGCCAACAACGCATGGATAAAAGCATTCATGGATTATTGTGATAAGAATGAAGTACCTGCTGACTTTATCTCCACCCACCATTACCCTACAGACGCTTTTGGCAAACCGGGCGATGATACCATTACCCAACTTTCGAAAAGCAAACGGAGTGTGCTGCAAAAAGAGGCGAAGAAAGTAAAAAAACAAGCAGGGCATAAGCCGGTATATTATACGGAATGGTGCACCTCTTCCAACCCTTTTGATGAACTGCACGATATGCCTTATGCCGCCTGCTTCATCATTAAAACAGTTATCGAAGCGAATGGCATTGTAGAAGGATACAGCTATTGGACATTCTCTGACATTTTTGAAGATAATTATTTTTCATCTGTCCCTTTTCACGGTGGCTTCGGCCTGATGAATATTTATGGAATTCCTAAACCTGCCTACCGTGCCTACCAATTGTTGCACAGGCTTGGCAATGAACTCTTAAAAGTCACGGGGAAACATGAAACCGTTGATGTTTGGATGGTGCGTAAAAAAGATACCATAAATATTATGATTACCAACTGGGCTTTGCCACGTCATCCCATAAAAACAGAATTAGTAAAAGTACAATTAGATAATATCAAAAAAGTAAAAGCTTCCTTTATAGAAAGGATTGATGATAATCATGCTAATGCAAGAAAAACATGGATAGATATGGGCAGCCCCGGAAGCCTTACGGCCAACGAAGTGTCCGCATTGGAGTTAGCGTCTGCCCTTATAATGGAGCCTTTCGCAACCAGGCAGGAAAAAGGTTCGCTATTTGTTGAGATAACAGTACCTCCACAAGGAGTAGCTTATATAACAGTAGAAACCGAATGAAACAGACAGTAGAACCTAACGAATTACATGATACAAATCCACAAGGTACGGATGATGAAATGCTCGGTATTCTGCAACGGGAAACTTTTGCCTTTTTTTTAAAAGAGGTGAATCATCAAACCGGGCTGATAGCCGATAAAACCCAGCCGGGATCGCCGGCAAGTATTGCAGCAACAGGCATGGGGCTTAGCTGTTATATAGCAGGGATTGAACGCGGATTTATAACTCGGGCTGAAGCCATAAAAAGAACGCTTACCGTTTTAAAATTCTTCCATTCCAGCCACCAGGGCACCGAAGCGGATGCAACAGGATACAAAGGATTTTACTATCACTTCCTTGATATGGAAACCGGGAAACGTGCATGGAAATGTGAACTGTCAACAATAGATACTGCTATACTTTTAGCCGGGATATTGACCGCAATATATTATTTCACAGGTGAAAATAAATCCGAAATTGAAATAAGAATGTATGCCGATGAACTCTATGCCCGGGTAGATTGGCAATGGGCATTAAACGGCAAAGATACTATTTCGCATGGCTGGAAACCAGCATCAGGATTCCTTCGTTCCCGTTGGAATAATAAATATTGCGAAGCCCATCTTATCTATATACTGGCGCTGGGTTCACCTACTTTTCCAATCAGTCCTTCCGGGTATAAGAAATGGACATCCACTTTTGAATGGGAAAAAATATACGACATAGAATACATTTATGCCGGGCCGCTTTTTATTCACCAGATGTCGCAAATATGGTTGGATTGCAAAGGAATCTTTGATGATTTGAATAGAAAGATTGGTATTGATTATTTCGAAAACAGTTGTCGCGCAACTCAAATCCAGCAACAATATGCAATTGAAAATCCATTAGGTTTTGCCCATTATGGAGAAAATGGATGGGGCTTTACGGCAAGCGATGGCCCCGGGCCTGCTACCCGCACCATTGATGGCATCAAAAGAAAATTTTATAACTATAGAGCAAGAGGTGCTCCATTCGGCCCGGATGATGGAACCATATCACCATGGGCCGTTGTATCTTCTCTGCCGTTTCTGCCAAAAGTTGTACTAAGCACCATGCGCCACGCGATTGAAAGGCTGGATTTTGAAAAACACCATTCCTATGGTTTTGATGTCAGCTATAATCCCACCTTTCCGGAGAAGGATACTAAGTCAAATAGCTGGATATCTGAATGGCAATTTGGGCTAAACCAGGGGCCGGTTATTCTAATGATTGAAAATTATAAATCAGGATTAATATGGGATATAATGAAAAGATGCCCGCATATTATTAATGGTTTGCACCGGGCAGGCTTTAGCGGTGGCTGGCTCGATTCAGCAACAACGAAAGAAAATTAAATAATGAAAGTATCCTACACCGCACAAGAACGTCTGCCGCCTTGGTTTGTGTCCCACGAACCATAAAGTAGAACGTCTGCCGCCTTGGTTTGTGTCCCACGAACCATAAAGTATCGTATCAAAGAGCAGTTCCAATATGTTTTAAAAACTTGAAATTATCAATCCCTTTTTCATAAAAATTGGCTGACGAATAATAATAATGTGACGGTTCCTTGCAAAGCTTCCAATTCTTTATTACAGGGTTATAATGAATATAATCCAGCTTTTGCCGAATAGTTTGTTTTTTCAATAATTCAAACGCTAGTGAATCCCTTTGCCAGAATTCATGTTCCTTATTGGCTCTATCCACACTATATACCTTCAATAAATCCGGACAGTTTAATCGGAGGTGTTTTTCGAATTTATGTGCCGTATATTTTAAAAAGGAGGTGTGAGGGTTTTCTTTGCCATTCATCTGCATCAATTGCCAAATAAAATGGACATGATTAGGCATAATTACAAAAGCGTATACTTCTATCTTTTTATTAAGCACTAAATATTGCAGCGACGAAATAACTACTTCCTTCACCATAACTTCTTCTAATAATTTATGCCAATTATTTATAGTGGCAGTCCAAAAATAAAGCTTACCAATATCCATATGCGATTTACGAACATCAAATACATTCATAAAATAAATTTACTAAATCTAAAATTATGGTTCGTGGGACACGAACCAAGGCGAGGGGAATGAGGCGAAGGTTTTACATATAGCTTCCTGTGCTTTACAAATGTGAAGAATGCCATTAATAAAATTGCGGCCAGTGTAGGTGTGCCACTTTTGCATCTTTTAAACCAGAAACCTCTAACGCCCCCGCCTGGTCTCCCGACCAGCGGGATTATGTACCCACACTTATTACTGTACTGAAAAGTTTTTCAACATTCCAAAATCGTTTGTGCCATCACGGTAAAATCTTGCTTAAGAACTGTTTTCGCTGTTGGTCAGAGACCAAACCTTTAGATTTGCTTTCTAATATTTTATTAAAATATTATTACTATTACTACTTTCTTTTTTTGCTTCTTTTTTTCTTTGTGAATAATTCAATTTTGTTAATAACTAACAATCAGCAATAGCCTGTGAACTATAACACCAACAATACTTAAAGGTATATCCGATGATGCAGACTGGTTCTTGTTTGGTATAAGATGCTTCATATAGAAATTCAGATTAACCAGGCCTATTATTAAGGTAGCAAAGAAGCTTGTATCTATGATTGTTTAAAACTAAAGATTATGAAACAGTATTATCATGTTTTCGGAGTAGATGTTTCTAAAAAAACAGTTGACATCACTTATGTAATTAATCAGCAATTTACTCACCGGCAATTTACAAATGATGATGCCGGTATGGAGCAGCTGATGAAATGGTTTAAGGAGCTTACGTTGGAGTTTGATAAAACATTATTTTGCATGGAAGCCACAGGTTTATATTGCTTCACATTAACCCATTTCCTTGCCAGTCATTCTATTGACACGTGGATTGAACATGCAGCACAGATTAAGAAGGCAACTGCACTTGCCAGAGGGAAAAATGATAAGGTTGACTCACAGCGCATCGCTCTTTATGCTACCAAAAATCTCGACAGGCTAAGGCTGTGGAAGCCCGTGAATGCTACATTGGAGAAGATCAGGCACCTGGCAAGCCTAAGAGAAAGATTAGTAGATACAAAGAAGAGATTGGCAACACCTATCAAAGAATTTGAAGAGGTAGGTAATCTTGCAATGGCTAAACTTTTAACCAAAACAATTAAAAGTTCACTGGCTGCAATTGATAAAGATTTAAAGAATATAGAAAAAAATATTATCGATGTTATCAATGAAGATGATAACCTGAAGTTGTTATACAAACTTATAACATCGGTTGTAGGAATTGGTTTTGTAACTGCTGTTAATTTAATAGTGCATACCAATGGATTTACCATGCTAAAAGACACCAGGAAGTTGGCTTGTTATTGTGGAGTTGCACCATTTGAATATTCTTCGGGCAGCAGTATAAGAGGAAGAACAAAAGTGCATTATATGGCTAACAAAAAACTTAAATGCAATCTGCACATGGCATCATTAACAGCAGTAAAACTGGATGCTGATTTAAAAGCTTATTATGAAAGAAAAGTTGGAGAAGGAAAAAGCAAACTCAGTGTACTCAATGCAGTAAAAAATAAATTGTTAGCAAGGGTCATAGCAGTTGTGAATAAACAGGAATTATATGTGAAAAAAACAGCTTAGAATTGATTTGTTTTTGTCATAGAAATC
>JBKJRY010000310.1:0-7127 GCA_046593045.1 Chitinophagaceae bacterium
AATTTCTAATGCCTTTTCAATTTTTATCCTAACTTAGTTTTCCACTTTTCCACATTCTAAAACTTACCGAAGTATTGATCCTTATAAAAATGAAAAAGAAATTCCAGTTAGTACTGGGCAAAATTTTACCGGGCTGCTTATTATTGTGCTACTCGAATTTGATGGCGCAGGAAAAAGACATGATAGATACTGCATTGATTCCATTCTGGAAAACCACAACCATGTACAATGAATCGGTATTGATGATTTCAAGAAACGGAGAATTACCCGTAGCGAATTTGCTGTTTGCTCCTGGTAACATCCTTTCTGTAAGGAATGCCGCATTAAATGTTGAGTATAAAGAAGGAATTGATTGGGAATATAAAGATGGACAATTAAGACTGCCGGAAGATTCAAAGGCTGCTTATTTGACGGATACACAACTCTATCCTGATTCCTCTGAAGACGCATTCCCAAAAAAGGGTGGCGGTTTAATATTCTTCAGGGAAGGCTCATTTTTTCATAATAAGCAATTGGCGGTTACCTATACGCATGCCGCTGACGTTTGGAAAGGCAATGTATCAACCTTCCAGGGAGGGAATCTTCCCGGGGTGATGCATAAACTTGAAAATAGGTCAAAATTAAACATATTGCTATTTGGTGATAGCATTGCTGAGGGTTCTAATGCAAGTGGCGTGAATAATACCCCGCCTTATTTACCCAGTTGGGGAGGCCTGGTTTCGGAGAAGTTAAGGAGATATTATAAAGGCAATATCGCATTTACAAATACTGCAGTTGGTGGAAAGAATTCCCGGTGGGGAATAGAAACTATACAGGAAAATGTGATTGATCATAATCCAGACCTTGTGATCATTGCATTTGGTATGAATGACGGGACAATGCGGATGGATTCAAAAATATTTAAAGCGAACATTTATAAAATGATAAATGAAACAAGGAAACATAATCCAGGGGCAGAATTTATATTGGTGACCACAATGATGCCTAATCCGGAATCTGATTTTTTGGGTACACAGGCATCTTTCAAAAAAGTACTGGAAGACCTGACCGGGCCGGGTATCGTACTCGTGGATATGACATCTGTACATACCGAACTGCTTAAATATAAATCCTACCAGGACTTGACGGGGAATGATATTAACCATCCCAATGATTTTTTGATTCGATGGTATGCGCAGCAGATATTAAGTTTAATGATACCTGCGTATGCAAACTAAAGAAAGGATCACGGATAATGATTTTTCGATTGCTATTGGGCGTATCCAATAAAACACGCAACCATTTTTTTTTGGATAGTGAATGCGGTGAGACCCCCCATGGGAAGTAAATAACTCATAACAAGGAAGAATGCCTGCAGTTTGTTTCTAACAGGCGCAGGCCTGGCGCTTAAATTTTAGCAAGGCTAATATTAATGATGCATCAGGCAAAATATTTTTCTGTGTAAATAAAATTGAAGTACCTTACCTTAGATAATTGACTGATCTTTCCCTTCTCCTACGATTCACTATTGCTTGAGCTTTGTTTTACGACAGTGGGCTTCTAACCTTTGTGGAATATCTCTTATACCTGTATGGTAGCATTATGCCGGTACGCAAACTGTGACCGAATTTTAAACAATCATTTCCATTATTAAAACAATCAAAATGAAAAAAGAAAGTTATTTCCGGAAATTATTATTGAGTGCAATTATTTTGGTGGCACTTTGCCTCGCAGGGAGCGCAACCACGACGGCGCAGGGCATTACAACTTATCAGTACCGATACGTGGCCCCTGATAAGCAGGCCGAATTTATTAAAAGAGAAACCACTTACTGGAGCAAGGTTGCGCAGAGAGCGATTGACAAAGGCAGTTTGACCTTTTGGGGATTGTTCCAAAAAATTGGCGGTGTTGATATTCCCAATTCACCCAATTTTCTTTTTGTGAATACCTACCCGAATATTGATGGAGACATGAGCGGTTTGTGGGATCCAACAAAGCTTTTCCCGGGCGTGACAGCAGATAAAATTAATACCTATGGTATGAGTACAGAATTGATGAACGTGTTTCTGCATGATGAAGGGTGGCAGCAAGGCGCTGGCGTTAATCCTGAAAAAGATTTCCAATATGTGGTAATGAACTATCATAATTCAACAAATCCGACCCAATTTATTGCAACAGAAAAGAACCAGTGGGGCCCATTTATTCAAGCCTCAATGGATAACAAATTGACCGAGCAAAAGGGCTGGGGCAGCGCAATTGTGCTATCTCCAATAGGAGGAAAGATGATGTTCAATTGTGTATCTTTTGACTTATACTCAACTTTGAATGCAGCATTGATGCAGCCATGGAAGCCTGATACAAAGTTTCCTATGGAGGGCCTGGATTCACTTCAGAAAATATCTATCAATTCCCCGATGACATTTGTTTACAGGGTGGTAAAGGTGGTGTCAAAAAATTAAAATCAGAAGCCGTTCCTGAAACGGAACGGCTTTTACTAAGTCATCATCTACGATCGTTAGGGGTTTTTTAAGAATAGGCGAGCGGCTACCTTGCGCCAGGGGGTGCTAATGAATCATCTATACATATGGGTGAAAGGAGAAAAACAACACTATTTCCCCATTGCCCATTGAATACCACCTAATAAATGTTGAAGGTATAAGGGCTCGCTGTAGGAAACTTTAGTATGGCCAAGCGCGGTGTAAAAAGAACGGCCCCCCTCAAATTCATGATACCAGCTCATAGGATGATAATTCCCATTCTCGCCACCACTGTAACTGCTTTCATCAATTGTAAGTACTACATGTACCTGGTCCCAATGTGTTGCTGTAAAATTATACCATTCATCAGATCGAATCCAGGTGGAAGGTAAATTTTTTGTTGCAGCAAAAACTGAATCGCTGGTATTCAGCACAGCTTCCTGTATGCCCGCATGGTTCTTGAAATATGCACCAAGCAACTCGTTATACCAGGGCCAATCTTTCTCAGTCTCTGCGGCTGAATGAATGCCAACAAAACCGCCGCCATTTCTTATGTATTGCTGGAAGATGTTTTGTTGTTCGTCATTTAACACATTTCCTGAGGTACACATAAATATAACTGTCGCATATTGTTCCAGGTTTTTAGTTGTAAATGCTGAGGAATCTAATGTTGTATCAGCTACAAAATCATTTTCAATTCCCAGTTTTTGAATAGCAGCAATACCTACGGGAATGCAGTCATGATGGAATCCATTTGTTTTATAATATACCAACACTTTTTGAGGTTTTGTATCCGGAGTAGTAACCTCAGGTGATGAGTGGCATGATATTGCAATAAGTGATAAAAAAAGAATCTTTTTCATGGGAATATTTTTATAGGCAAAGCGGCTACTTTAAATGAAAGAACAAATTTGAGCAAAGTTATTGAATAAAGGCAACTCCCTTGAAGATCGGACTCCCGGGAATCTTAATAAAGGAATGCCCTCCTGTTGGCCAAGTTTAGTAGCCAAGGAGTTGTGAACTAGCTATACCGGTGCTATTAAATAACTAACTATAGATTAAAAGTAACTAAACTCTTCATTCGAAGAAACTTCTTGCACTACAATGCGACAATTATTTCCGCTGGCACTGGTGCTTTCCATTTGCAACTTGCAAATCTTAAAATCTTTAACGCCCCAGCCCGGTTTCCTGACCAGGGCGAGCATACATCCATGCTTATTATTCTGAAAATGTTCAACATTAATCATCGACAAATTGTGAATAAATAAAGACATCAATTATTTTCCGGCCGGTCAGGAGTCCAGGCCTCGGCTCTCACGAGTGGATAGATTGGGCTTCGGAAGAAGAGGGAAGACCTGCGGAAGCAGATTCAATTATAAAAAGATTAATGAAGTAAGGTTTTTAATTTGAAAATTAATGATTCCCACTACTTTTGAGTGACTTAATTATACAAGGATGCGGGACTATGATTTTCATACATTAAATGCTTTTGATTTTGAAGTGTTAGTCAGAGATCTGCTTAATGCCGAAGAAAAGAAGGCCGGAACCAACATAATATATAAAACATTTCCTGCGGGGAAGGATAAAGGAATCGATTTATTATATTTCAGCTCAACAAACTCTTATGAGATAATTGTTCAGGTTAAACATTATTTAAAGACTTCATACAGTACACTACTTTCACATTTGCATAAATCGAGTGGAAAGAGAACATCTGAAAAGGACAAATTAGCAAAACTTAAACCAAATCGATACATATTGGTCACTTCACAAGCACTTACTCTTCATAATAAAGAGGAAATAGTGAAGGTGATGAGCCCGTATATATTTTCAACTACCGATATCATTGATCAAATAGAGCTTAATAGGTTATTGGGACAACATCATCAGGTTGAAGAAGATCACTACAAGCTCTGGTTTTCAAGTGTAACAGTATTTGAAAGAATTCTGTCTAATGATGTACATGGACGATCAAAACAATTAGAAGAAGATATTCAGAACAGGTTTCAAATTTATGTTGTAACCGAACATTTAAAAAAAGCTGAAGCAAAGCTTCAAACGAATGACTTTGTTGTTATCACTGGTGAGCCCGGAACTGGAAAAACAACACTCGCTGAAATGATATTGTATAGACTTGCAGGAAATAATTTTCAAATGTATTGGATTGAAAAATCTGTAAGCGAAGTTGATAAATTATTAAAAGAAGATAACTCAAAACAGGTTTTTTATTTTGATGATTTTTTGGGGCATACTAAATTAGAGATTGAAACTGCAAAAAGTAATGAAAAAGGTTTATTACATTTTATTAGAAGAATTAAAAAGTATCCAAATAAATATTTTGTATTAACTACAAGGTCTTCAATATTTAATCAAGCAGAAATTGAATCTGAAAGATTTAAGAATTCTGATATTTCATTTGGCAAATTTGGAATAGAAGCTAAAGGATTTACTCTATCGGAAAAGATTCAAATAATCAAAAATCATTTCTATGTAAATAATATTCCCGACAACTATTTGTCAATATTGGACGAAAAAAAAATGATTGAAGTAGCTGTTCATGATAATTTTTCTCCACGACTTATAGAATATGTAACTAAACAGCATAATTACGAAAGCATAAATCCTGAATATTACTCTAATTATATTTTAGGTCATCTGAATAATCCTCAGGAAATATGGTTGCACGCCTATAAATTTCAGATAAATGATTCTGATAGATTCTTTCTTACCACATTATTTTCTTTTGGAGAGGCGGTTGACATTGAGTTCTTACAAGAAGCTTTCGAATCCAGAGTACAATTTGAAATTTCAGTGAATAATTTACCGAGAGAAAATGATTCATTTCATTATTCGCTAAAAAAATTATTAGGCAGCTTTATAAAGTTTTATGATCCTCATGGAAAGATTAAAGTTCAATTTATTAATCCTTCCTTAGAGGATTTTCTGTTAAATTATTTAAGTAATAATGAGACGGAAAAATTAAGGATAATCAACTCTGTTATTTTTATTGAACAAATCATTAAGAGGTTCAGATATGCTGATCCAAAATATCTTCTGGTAAAGCCCGAGACTTTTTTTTATAAAAGATTATCAGATCCCTATATAAAAACAATTCAAAAAGCTGAGCAAAACAATAAGAGTTACACGTATTTATATTTAGCTCTTATTACTTGGATGTTTTATAAAAATGATGATGGAATTGATTTGTGCCTTAGCCATTTCAAAAAAGTCGATTATAAATTATTGACCGGTGTGAACTTCTTTCATCTCTTTGGATTTATTCAGATAGCTTACTTAGAAATAATGTTCAAAAATTTTTTTATCGTCCATTTTATTGATATTATAACTTACTTAATTTCTTCCTGCTCCGAAATCATTCATTTAGAAAAAATAAAGAATCTTTTTACTTTATATGATCATTCATATTCTTCATACATGAAGCAACCTAAAAATTATTCATTAATAAAAAGCTTTATTGATGATTACTATGGGTTAGAAATATCAAATGAAGTTGAAAATTTAAAAGATTATGCAACAATTGAATCAAATGTTTGGTCAGTTAGAGATGATTTCAAAAGCCAAATAGAATCGGCTTATGAATTAATGGATATTAAAGAAGAAGCCTATTTGGAAGAATTTGAAGAAGTTAATTGGAATTCTATCTGTTGGGAGAATCATATGGCAGAATTAATGCGAAAAGATGATTAAAGCTGACGTAACAAATTATTCGATGGAAGCGCCAATAAGGAGAACATCATATTTCAGTATGGCCTTGCATTTATCATGAAACCTTTATTACTTGATAAACAGTTATCATAAAAATGATAATCTGCCGTGGTTCCAGCCGAGTCCTCACGCAGTGGACTCGGCGAGCATAAAGTTATCGTAACATTTTATTGTATATTACTTCATGGCCGTAAAGCAACAAATATCAGCAAATGATGGTACTTATTTCATAACAGTAACATGCTTTAACTGGCTGCACCTCTTTGAGATTACTAAGGGCTATGAATGTGTATATAAGTGGTTCAATAGTTTACGAAAAAATGGACATTATATCAATGGTTATGTAATTATGCCCAATCATTTACATGCATTGATAAGCTTTTCCAACACTGGCAAAAACATAAACACTATAGTTGGAAACGGGAAACTTTTTATGGCATATGATATCGTTGAACGATTACAGGAAAGGAATAGTGAGACCATACTAACTAAATTATCAAATGCGGTGAAGCCTTCTGATAAAAAAAGAGGCAAACTTCATGAAGTGTTTGAAGATTCTTTTGATAACAAGGAATGTTTTACAAAAAATTCATTGAGCAAAAACTTGATTACATCCGCTGGAATCCATGTACCGGAAAATGGAATCTTGCAGTTCGCCCTGAAGATTACCTCCACAGTTCGGCGGGTTTCTATTACAAAGGATTGCAAGGAATTTTTCCCGTTGATAATATTATGCAGATGATGGATATTGATTTGAGTAAACCAAAATAAATATTAGATATCACTTCCCTGAACACGCCGAGTCCCCTGCGGGAGACCCGGCTGGGACATAAAGTTGAATTACATTCATTTTAATCCTTGTCGGCCGCACTGGAATTTGGCTTCTTCCCCTGAAGAGTACAAATGGTCATCGGCAAAATTTTATGAAAAGGAAATAAGAGATTT
>JBKJRY010000424.1:0-13884 GCA_046593045.1 Chitinophagaceae bacterium
TCATTCTTCCCCAAAAAAACTTCTATCAAAATTGATATACAAGAAACTAACCCTTACCTTATCGAACAATTAAATCAACCAAAATTAATAGCCGCTTAAACCGAACTCAGGTTAATAATAAATATATTTTCAAAAGTAAATCACGCTTGTCATGTCCATCTTTAAAAAAGCTACTTACACCTTTCTGCTTATACTCATAAATTATTGGGGAATATCTCAACCAACGGTAATACATCGCCCAAATATCATCGTCTTCCTGGTAGATGACATGGGGTGGATGGATACTTCCGTACCTTTCTACGATAGCACAATGCCTTTAAACAATCGCTATCATACGCCCAATATGGAAAGACTGGCAAGAGAAGGGGTAAAGTTTACTAACGCTTATGCTCAACCTGTTTGTACGCCTACAAGGGTAAGTTTTGTGACAGGGATGAACTCTTCAAGAACGCATGTTACCAACTGGACGTCGCCCGATAAAAATGATGATGCGGATGCAAAAGACGACCAGTTTGAACCCTTGAAGTGGAATATGAATGGGTTAAGCGATAATACCAATACCGAACGCACAGTAAGAGCAACAACTTTTCCTCAACTATTAAAGGAAGCCGGCTATTTCACCATTCATGTCGGCAAGGCGCATTGGGCACCCATCGGTACTCCTGGTGCCAATCCGCACAATGTAGGTTTTATGGTAAACATTGCAGGACACGCAGGTGGCCATCCGCAAAGCTATCTGTCGGAAGAACGCTATGGTAACATCTACGGAAAGACTCAACCACAGGCCGTTCCCGACCTGGAAGAATATTTTAACACGGACACCTTTTTAACCGAAGCATTAACGCTTGAAGCAATAAAGGCCATGAAAAACCCTATCGACATAAAGGAGCCTTTCTACTTAAATATGTGCCACTATGCGCTGCATACACCCATTATGGCCGATCCTCGTTTTGTACAAAAATACTATGATGCCGGTATAGACAGCATTGAGGCAAAGTATGCCAGTCTCATCGAAGGAATGGATAAAAGCCTCGGCGATATTATGGATTTTTTAAAAAAGGAAGGGATAGAAAAAAATACCGTCATCATTTTTATGAGTGATAACGGCGGTTTGGATCATCACCAGCGGGGAGGCCCGGTAAATACAAATAACTATCCTTTAAGATCGGGAAAAGGTTCTGTTTACGAAGGAGGAATAAGAGAACCTATGATTGTGAAATGGGTGGGTGTTGCAAAACCAAATACGGTAAATAGTAATCCTGTAATCATTGATGATTTCTTTCCATCGATATTGGAATTGGCTGGAGTTAAGCCAGGTAAAATCATTCAGAAATCAGACGGGCAAAGTTTTGTTCCATATTTAAAAAATCCTCAACTGAACCAAAAAGAAAGGCCATTGATTTTTCATTATCCAAACAAATGGATAAATCTGCTTGATAACGAAAACCTGGGTATTAATTATTTCAGTGCTATCCGCCTTGGTAAATTGAAATTGTTATACAACATGCGCAACCAAAGTTTTGAGTTGTATGATCTTTCAAAAGACATTCGTGAACAAAATAATCTGGCAGATCAACATCCCGCGCAGGTAAAAAAGCTTGCAATACTTTTAGGTAAAACCTTAAAAGATCGTGGGGCGCAAATGCCTGTTGCAAAAGCTACAGGTAAAGCAGTCCCCTTTCCTGATGAAGTATTGAATCAACAGAAAAAAATTGACTAAATACCTTGTCTTCTCAAAATAAATGCGAGAATTTTTCCTTTACTAAATTGCCTAGGTATTTGTAATGCCAGATTAATTAGAAGATTAGATGCTATTCCTGTCAAATTGAAACCGATTCTGTCTGCAAATTTTTCATCCTTTAACAAATACTGATCTGCGTATTTCAACTAACGGAGCATCGTTATAAAACGCGCTAAACGTTTTGATTTTGGAACCACCTACAGAAGATAAAATCCGTAAACGAACAGCTGAAGCTGTAACCGCAGGAAACTGTATGATCAGCTTATGGCCAATAGATGAACCTGTAAATACGGTTTCCCATTACCTGCTTACATTTTATGTAATGAAAATACAGGCGACATACCGATTAAGTCGAACTTTAATTGGTTACCTTTAAAAAGATATTTAGGTAAACGTTACGATCAAAAAAGCATTATGAAAGCAGCATTAAATACAAGGCAAATTCTCGCCATCATTGTATTTATTACAACATTTAGCTGCCAGAAAGAACTAAGCCTTGAAAATCATATTGCAGAAGGCACTTTAAGAGACTCATCCGGTATTTGCTTTTCCAATACAGTAAAAGGAACATTTTATAATGGAGTAACAGCTGGTACTGATACCGCTTATGTTGAGATAAAAGTAAATGTGCGTAAAACTGGCACCTACACTATTTCTACAGACCTGCAGAATGGATTTAGTTTTGCCGATTTTGGTACTTTTAATAATACAGGAATCAATATTATAAGACTGAAGTCAACTGGCACACCTATCGCTAATGTACCTACAAATTTTATGATCAGGTTCGATTCCAGTGTTTGTTCTTTAATGATAAATATACAGGACAGTGCATTGCTAAACCAAAATATCGTGTCAGATACGTTACCACTGTATAACTGGAAATTTACAGACACGAAGAGAGAGTTAACTTACAGGGGCCGGTTTGAAAACAATTATATATTGCCATTTGGCCCGTTCAACGTGCTCGTACTTTCAACCAGGGACGCAAAGGCTCCGGGTGATTCAGCATTCACGATCAATATCAGGTTACCAAATGGTATCATATCTGTAGGTACTTATACAACTGACGTTCCCCCGACTGGAATAGTATTTAGAACTTTCAGTGATGCTTGTGTAAACTGTGCAGGAGGAGGGTTAATACCAATTTCTTCTGGTGCATTAGTCACTATCAAAATCAACAGCTATGACCCAATAACCAAAATTGTGGAAGGCAGTTTTAGCGGCACTACGATAGATTGGTTTGACGCGGTTGCAGCCATTAAAGATGGTCAGTTTTCTGCTGTTGTCAGGTAAAAATTTCATGGTGATTTTATTACCATTTATCCCGGTGGTTTTCAGCCTCAGCAGTTGTTCGCTTCTTCTTTCGGGAGTGCGACCTATCCACCTGTGAAAGCCGCGGCCTGCTCTTTGACCAACGGCGAAACCAATGATGTTCAGCTTCTTGACCCTTACCTGATGCATACAGCATCTTTCCCTATACGTTCAGCGCTATGACCTTTGTTCACAGTACCCTCAGAGGTTTGCACACACCGTCTGACTTCCATGCGGTAGGCTACTATCTTTTATTCAGGATTCAAAGAACTATCCTGATCTTCGATTCGTGGCACAGCCGGCAACGGCATGACAAAAAGATTGCCTGGCTCATAGTAGAAACCTCGCGAATTATTTTTCAATGATTTCACCTGCGATTAATAATTCATCTTTTAGTTATTATCTTCATCAATAATTTTCTTTTGACATTTGTTTTTAGAGCTATTATCGTTCTTGTATTACGTAAAAGTTAAAACAAATTTCTTCCGCCAAAAAACAGGTATTGATAATTAAAATAGATTTCGATCTCCAGCTAACCTTAATGGACCTACGAATATATGGTTAAGAAAACGTTTAGCACATTCTCAGGGGTATTCACTCCCACCACTTTGACCATATTGGGTGTCATTATGTACATCCGTGAGCCGTGGGTTGTGGGAAATGCCGGAGTATTAGGCACATTGGCTATAATAATTATATCTGTCGCCATTACATTGACAACGGCTCTAAGTTTATCGTCAATCACAACGAATGTAAGAATTGGTGCCGGCGGTGCTTTTAGTTGAATTGCTCAATCACTCGGACTCGAAATCGGCGGTGCAATTGGTATTCCCTTTTACTTTGCCCAGACCATTGCAGTTGCTATGTACATATTTGGTTTCCGGGAAGGTTTGCAAACACTTCTTCCTAATATTGCTCCAATCTTTCTCGATCTCGCTATATTTAGTTTGGTGATGGGGATTGCATTTATAAGCACCAGCTTTGCATTCAAAATACAGTATATCATTTTAGGTGTAATTGTGTTATCCTTAATTTCAATGTATGGAGCATTATTTGTAAATGATTTGAATTATAAATTCGAGTGGTTTGGAAAATATCCCGGTTCTATTGAAAATAATTTTCAAGGCTCTTCCTTTTGGGTGGTGTTTGCAGTATTTTTCCCAGCTGTGACAGGGGTTATGGCTGGGGCCAACATGTCGGGCGATCTTACCAATCCACGCAAGAGCATTCTCTCGGCACCATTTCTTCCGTAATAATTACCACTGTTATTTACGTGAGCCTAATTTTTGTAGCTGCACTCATAGCCTCTCCCGGGGAATTAGTTCACAACTACAATTTCTTTATAGATAAATCATTATTTGGTCCTATAGTGCTGGCCGGTTTGTTGGGTGCCACCCTTTCATCTGCATTGGGGTCGTTTGTTGGAGCGCCAAGGATCCTGCTGGCTTTGGGTGAAAAAAATATATTACCCCGCAGTCAAAAATTAGCGAAACTATCGAAGAAAGGGGAACCAGTGAATGCGATGTTGGTGACCGTTGTAATTGTATTATTTGGTATCTCACTCAGGAATTTAAACACGATTGCACCACTCATAACGATGTTTTTTATGGTCACTTATGCAATGGTGAACGTGGTAGCATTGGTAGAACAAACATTAGGTTTACCTAGTTTCAGGCCGACATTAAAAATTTCGATGATCATTCCGGCCATTGGAGCTTTTGGCTCTATCGCTATTATGTTTGTTATTAGCCCTTTCGTTGCAATGCTTTCTTTAATTCTTATCGTGATATTTTATTTTTACCTGGTAAAAAAGAATATTAAATCTGCTGCAGGTGATTCCAGGAGTGGGCTTTTTACAGCGTTGGCAGAATGGGCAACAAAAAAAACAAATGACCTAAGCCCAAAAAAAGAAGTGAGATCATGGCGCCCAGACCTCCTTATTCCAATGACTATGCCAAAGGACATCAGGAGTTCTTTCAAACTCATTCATTCAATAGTTTACCCCAAAGGATCGATCAAGATATTGGTTCTTAAAAACGAGAACGATGAGGTTCAAAAAAATATGGAAATCTTTTTGAACAATGTAGTTCATAAATTTAAAGAAAGTAAATTACCCGTGTCCTATACCGTTATTGACAATACTGATTTTAATGTTACACTAAATGTAAGCATGCAGTCGTTACATGCTGCTTTCTTTAAGCCAAACATTGTCTTTTTAACTGTGGATCCTGCGGAACCTCATCTGCTCAATAATGACCGGCTGCTCCTGGATGCAAAAAAGAATAACTATGGGGTTATCATATATATTCCTTTTTCGACATCAAGCCTTGCCATAGAAAAAAGTATCAACTTGTGGATGACTCACATTTCCGCTGACTGGAAGAAGACTTTTAGTGTTGGTAATAATGATTTATCGGCCTTAGTTGCATTATTGATTTGCCGCAACTGGAAGGGAACCATTGACGTTCATATCCTGAACAACGATCCGGAAATGGTGATGACAGATAGCGATATCGAAGATTTTAGAGTGATGGCCCGCTTTCCCGAAAAAACTATTGTAAGCGTAAAGCAAGGGGATTTATCCGAAAATGTAAAAAGGATACGAAGCGCTGATGTAAACATCATACACATTGAACAGGGAATGACAATAGAAAAGATGATTAAAATTGTAAATGACTCACGTATATCTGCTATTTATTGCGCCGATTCGGAATTCGAGAACCTGATGGTATAAATTCAATACAATAATATTCATCCTCAGCACGTGTTCGTTCCTTCTTTCGAGAGCCCGACCTATCCACTCGAGAGATCCGCCGCTTGGCCTCCGACCAGGGGCGAAAATGCAAAAATAAACCACTCACACTGGCGGAAAGTTATGTAGAGTTAAAAAGTGGTGCTGATGCTAACAATGAAAAAAGGTGGGAGGTCTTTGGAGAGCTATTGAGTAGTCCTGTACTTCCTTCAGATTTAATAGAGAGTAAAAATAATGTAAATGTATAAAGGAGGTACTGTCCTGTTACCTTTACATCTTCCAAAAAAGCACTGACGTCCAAAGCAATGTTCAAAAAAACAAGAGCGCTCATGAAAAATAATCGATGGTTTAAGGTTCAATACCCAGTAATTGATAAAAAGATTCCCCCTCTATTTCCTTTACTTCCCCTGGTTTCAAATTCCCTAAGTGAATACCGCTAACCGAAAGCCGGATCAGCCGCAGGCAGCGATGCCGTGCTGCCAAAACCATTTTACGCACCTGCCGGTATTTACCCTCTGTTAAAGTAATCAGTAGCCAGGTATGAGGATAGGTTTCCCTTGCATCTGTTGCATACCCGTAAAAAATCAAGGGGCCATTTATCTGTTCCAGGGCTGCAGGTTTTGCAATGTAATGTTCAGCGTTTTTTATTTTGATCCCGATCCCGTTTTGTAATTGGGTAAAAGTTGCAGGAGTCATTTTATTTTGGACCATAACAAGATAGGTGCGCAGGTGTGGTATGTCGGTTGAAAATAATAATCTTGTCGCCCGTTTATCTGTAGTTAATAAAAGCAGGCCTTCGGAATCTTTATCCAACCTGCCAAGCGCATGAGTGCCGGGCGGAAATTTAAAATCAAGGTCCCCCAATAATCCTACGTTATGGGTGCTCACAAATTGCGACACCATGTTCCGTGGCTTATTCAAAATGAAGTACCGGTGCATGGGCAAAATTGCGAAAAGTTTTTGGATGCTGACAAATAAGAAATGGGGCTTATACTGGGATATTCCTGGCAACTTTAGTATATGGGCAGCCGCATGCCAGTAGAAGGCTTTCAGCCCGTAGGTGTTCGCTCTCCTTTCCAGAGCCCGACCCATCCAATCATGAGACCAGGCCGGAACATTACAGGTCTTGAGATTTAAAAAACGCAAAGTAGAAACACCTATATTGGTGGAATTGTAGCCCCCAGCTATCCCAACAACTTTAAAAAATCCCGAGGCCATTTTTGCTATTCGCATAAACATAAAATAATTAAAGAGCGCTGCTTCCAGGTTTGGATGTTACTTAGGATTGGCAGGGGAATTCAGAGATAGAGACAAATCCAAACACAAATAAAATCAGAACAAAGGGTGAACTCACTCACATGATAAATAATCATGTTCCGTTTTATTAAATCAAAATCTTATGTCCCTATCTTTGCGACTTAAGCTATACTGATGTAAATACCGAAAAAGAAAGAGAAAGAATTCTTTCGTTGAAGAAGTATGATATTCTTGATACGCCGCCTGATGGAAGTTTTGATCGCATTACGAGGCTGGCGGCCACACTTCTGGATGCGCCAATAGCTATTGCTACCCTGGTAGATACTGATAGGATATGGTTCAAATCGCGTTACGGACTGGACGTACAGCAAATAGATCGTGCCCCGGGATTATGCGCTTCGGCAATTTTATCAGATAGTTTTTATGAAGTGAATGATGCTCCTTCTGATCCGAGAACGTTGGCAAATCCGCCGGTTGCCAGTGAATTTGGCCTGCGATTTTATGCTGCCGTTCCCTTGAAGGTGAAGGATGGTTATAATTTGGGAACGCTGTGTGTGATTGATAAGAAACCAAGAAAATTAAAGCCAAAAGAGGTAGAAACCCTGCAGTACCTGGCAGATATTTTAATCGACCAGATGGAGCTTCGCCTCGCAGCCAGAACAGCCATTTATCAGCAAAACCATGTGTTAAGTATTGCCGCCCACGATTTAAAAACGCTCTTAACAATAATATCTGCATGGGCAGAATTAGCGAGAATGTCAAAGCAAGATCCCGACGCTGTTGAAAAAATGTGTAAAGAGATAAAACATGCCGGGGACAAGATGAACGTCATGGTAAATGAACTATTGGAAAACGCGAGAAAAGAGGCAGGAAATGTGCAATTGAAATTTCATAAGGTGGATTTTGCCAAATTGGTTCAGCAGGTGGTAGATACAAATGAAGTGCTTGCCAAAAATAAAAAAATCCAGATGGAGCTAAAGATACTGGATCACCCCGTTATTAACGGAGATAGCGACCGTTTAGTTGAAGTAGCAGATAATTTAATCAATAATGCAATCAAATATTCTTCACCTGGTAAACATATTTCAATTACCATCCTCGGGCAAGACAAGTTTGCGATACTGGAGGTAAAAGATGAAGCGCAGGGACTTAGCGACGAGGATAAGAAGAATATCTTTCAACGTTTCGTAAGGTTGAGTTCCGTTCCCACCGGCGGCGAAAGCTCAACAGGCCTGGGGCTTTCCATAGTAAAATCTCTTGTAGAAGCCCACCATGGAGAAGTGAGTGCACAGAGTAAAGGCAAAAACAAAGGATCAACCTTTATTGTAAAGTTGCCTGTGATATAATAACAAATTTACCACGTCTTTTTTTTCGAAATTTCTCCTGCCCGCATCGTGTAGGCTGATCGTTAGGATCCGGAGAGTCCTATAAATTCTTATTTTAATAAAGTTTTTAAGTCCTGAGTTGCACCTCATGACAGCGCTGCTTCGGGTTTGGTGTTCAGGGTAACAGCGAAAGTTTACTTCAGACTTGAATATACCATATTCTCAAACTTAGATTCTACATCACTGTGGCTGTTAGGAACCTGCTGTGTTATGAACAGGCAAACGAGATGCGCTTTAGGATCTACCCAGTAGGTGGATCCCCAGAAGCCACCCCATCCAAAAGAAGCTTTATTCCTGGGACCTTGTGCGGCACCCTTATCAGAAATAATGGAAAAGCCAAGTCCGAAATTATTTACTCCATCAAATTTAAGATCCATTTGATTGCTGGTCATCATTTCAACTGTTCGTGGTGCTAATATCTGGTGGCCATTGTAGCTTCCCCCGTTTAATAACATCTGTAAAAAAGCAGCATAATCAAAAGCAGTTGATGTAAGATCTGCTCCACCGGAAAAATATGTTTTCTTTACTAACGGATAATCCGCATCGAATCCCATTTTATCATTACCCCATCTGATAACGTGGTGTAAAGAATCTTCTGTATAAACTGCTGCCAGCCTCCCAGCTTTTTCTGCAGGCACATTGAAATAAGTATCCTTTAACCCCATTGGCTCAAAAATATTTTTTGTAAAAAATACTTCCAGGCTCTCACCACTGATCACTTCGATCAGGTCGCCGAGCAGGTCAAAGTTTAAGCCATAAGTCCATTTTTCGCCGGGCTGATGAAGCAGAGGTAATTTGCCAACCATTTTCATAGCATCTGCAAGCGTCTGGCCTTTTTTTGCAAGATTGAAACCTCCCACCACTCCTGCTTTAGCGTAAATGGCCTTCATGTTTTCGCTACCGATACTGGGGTAATCCAATCCGGAAGTATGCGTAAGAAGGTCCCGTATGGTTATATCTCTTTAGCAGGAACGGTTGTGTAGCTCGAATCCGCAGCGTTAAAATTATCCAGTACAACAGGATCTTTGAATTCAGGAATGAAATCGGCGACAGGCTCGTCCAGCAAAAGCTTTCCTCTCTCGTACAGTACCATTATACCAACGGCAGTAAATGCTTTTGTTTGAGAGGCGATACGAAACATCTCATCATTACGCACCGGCTTTTTTGCAGCTGCATCGGTGAAACCATATCCCTTGTATTGCACCACCTGGTTGTCTTTTACGATGATAGTTATAGCGCCTTTGAGCCAGTCTTTATTTATATAACCATTTATCATGCTGTCAATTTTTCCCAGTCGCTCATAATTAATACCATTATTCTTACCGGTTGTTTGTATTACCTGTGCAAACAAAACAAGAGGAGACAGGAACAGCGTTACCAGCAAGGACATTTGGAGGCGTAACATTTTATACATTGGGAAGTAATTTAGTGAGGAGCACTAAAAGTAGCGAAATATTGCATATTGAGATAAAGAGATAAAACAGGAACGGGACGGAAGCATTACAGATTTAAGATCCCAGACCTTTGCATCATTCCTACGATAAACTGCGACAAAAAATTACAGTAAAGTTGCACTTAGAAAAATTTTCCTAAAAAGATAAAGAGCATAAAGCTTTAATTGTCGAAAGCTAATTACTAGATTTAAAGATCAAAAAACAACTCTTAATCTTTTTGACAATGAAAAAATTTGCTCTTTACGCCTGCCTGGTTATTTTTTTAATATTAGCAGGCCTTATTTCATGTAACAATAATGACCAGGAAAGCAACACCGGTCTTAGCAGTGAAGACTCCATGAAAATAAAACTGGCGCGGGGAAATTACCTGGTGCATTCCGTGGTGAACTGTGTTGATTGCCACAGTAAACTGGATTTGAATAAATTTTCTATGCCGGTAATTCCGGGTAGTGAAGGCGGTGGCGGCCTTGCCGTTCATGATCTGATGGAAATTCCGGGAAAAATTTATGTGCCCAATATTACTCCTGCCGGTTTGAAGGACTGGACAGATGAAGAAATCGCAAGAGCCATGACCCGTGGCATTAATAAAAAGGGAGACACATTATTCCCCATGATGCCTTATCACGGTTTAAGCAGGATGGCCAGGGAAGATGTTGGGGCGGTTATTGCCTATCTCCGTACTTTAACGCCGATTGAAAACAAATTTCCCGACAGGCAAATGTTTGTACCCGCGGCTGTTTTTGGCCCAATACCCGACAACGATTATAAAACCAATACAAAGCCTGATTCAACCGATCAGTTGAAATATGGTGAATATCTTCTAACTATTGCCCATTGCACCGATTGCCATACACCAATGACGGATAAGCAAATGCCCGATATGGATAGATTCCTTGCAGGAGGACAAAGTTTTAAACTTCCGACGTTTGCGGTAACGGTTGCTAATATAACACCGGATTCATCTACAGGAATAGGTACATGGACAGAGAAGGCTTTTGTTGAAAAATTTAAGAATAATTCTCGCCCTGATGTTCTCGATAAAAATCCGGGAAAGTTCAATACGATCATGCCGTGGTCGTTCTACGGAACCATGAAAGAAAATGATCTTAAAGCGATCTATGCTTATCTGCGTACAATAAAACCGGTGTCGAATAAAATTGTGAAATGGGAGGAATAAATTTAATGTAACCTAACGGTAAGGCGCTTGACAAAATTCATTTTGTGTGATGCGATGTTGGTTTCATTAGTATCTATTTTTTCGCTGAAGCAGCTTCATATATTGCATCCAGGAGTGATTTTCTACCGGAAGGTAAATCATACATAATTTCCCATATCATAATTCCTGCAGCTTCTTTCATTGCCAGTAGTGTTTTATTTTTGATAGTCGGGATGCCGTTATAATACATAATATAGCCATTCGGCAGGTGCCAGTGATCCACCCATTCAGCTCCGGCATAGGTTGAAACAATTTCTTTGTAAGTCATCCAGGCAATAACCGGATCGCTTAACCCGGGGCCAAATCCATGCCCATAGAAGGGTACCCCAAGAATCAACTTGTCCTTCGGTACTTTTAGTGTATTCAAATAGTAATTTAGATCGTTCATGGCATCCGAATACGAAGCATGATTTTCCGCACGATCAGGTGACCATGGTCCGGTATGATCATAAGACATGATATTAATAAAATCAAATTGAGTCAGAACTTCATGTGTTACCACGTTTCCGGGAGAACTTGGTAATGCTGCTGTAATTAGCTTATTTTTTGATTTTAAAGATTTTGCTAATTCCGTTATAAAAATGCCATAATTAGGATCAGTATCAGATCCAAAAGCATAGCCTGATTCCAGATCCACATCTATTCCATCTACATCGTACTGAATAACTTTTGAGACCAGGTTTTTAATCAGTTCTTGTCTCTTACCCTCTTTTAAAAGTGCGTGGTATTGCCCCTGGTATGAACCTCCGCCAATGGAATAAAGAATTTTTACATTATGAGAATGTGCCGCTTTGATAAACGGTATTAAGGCACTAAAATCCTGGTTAAGATTACCTGAACTATCTGGGTTCACAAAAGCCAGGTCTATGTGAGTAAGCTTATCAAAAGGGACTTCTGATGTATTAGCTTTCATTGCCTGGTCGATGGGATAATATCCAATGATCTTAAAAGACGATGAAGTGTTCTGAGCACTTAGAGTTAATGAAGTGATAGTTACAAAAAAAAGAATTGGCAGAGACTTTAATTTCATGATTTCTAATTTTAGGTTTGAAAAAGATTACATTTTTTGGTTGCATTAATCCTTAACTATTGAGAAAGTACCATAGCATTTGATTTAGATTTTCGGGTAATTAGAATCACCCTATTTGAATTTATTTTCCATTTTACCTATTCACCCGTTTTCAACAATTTTATTTTTAAATGTTTTTTAGAATATTCCGTTCTCACAAAAAATGGAATCAAAAAGTTGCGTCACTTGTAAAATCACAAACAATTTTATGGGGCGCTATTTTTTGTGTTCCTGGTCAAAGTTAGGTTTTAATAATTTCTGTAATTGCCAGAAATCTCTACCTGTTTTGCTGAAATGCTAATCCCTGGGCTTATGAAAAAATTTATAGATTAGGAATGCTGAAATTATTTATGCTCCATTGATTATTTTTAAAATTAAAAATCAAAGATAGATTTCGCACAACCGGTAATATTAAAAATCAATTAATTAGAATTTTATAAAGGTATCGTTCCTTATTCTAAACTTTTAAACTGCTTCAATTGGGCTTTCAGTCAATTACTTTAGCAAACTAAAAATCATAAACACACTTTTTAAATCGCACTACAAATCTTACATTCACCATTGAATATGGATAGGATAAAAGAGGATATCATTGATTATGTAAAAACTTACACTAAGGATCTCTTTGGTTATGCCATGACTAAAGTGCGTCAAAAAGAAACGGCAGAAGACCTGGTGCAGGAAACCTTTCTCGCTGCTTCCGGGTCTCTTGCTTCTTATGAAGGCAAAAGCAATGTAAAAACATGGCTGTTCTCTATCTTAAAGCATAAAATAGCAGACTACTATCGCTACAAATACAAAAAAGCCAACGAGGTATCTTTCGGAATCATTGATAATTTTTTTGATGAAAACCAAAACTGGAAACCGGAACACAGGCCGATATCGTGGACTAATGACAAGGAATTATTGGATGATCCGGAATTTTCAAAAACATTTGAAAATTGTATAGCTGGCCTGCCGGAAAAATGGTCATCTGCTGTCCGGTTAAAATACCTCGAAGAGAATGACACAAAAATAATCTGTGTTGAATTAGAAATAACCACATCCAACTTCTGGCAAATTATGCACCGGGCAAAACTTCACTTGCGAAACTGCCTGGAATTAAAATGGTTTAAAAAAATAATTACTCCCATTGTCAGGAAAGACTATTAATCGAGACTACCCGGAGGGCATTAGATGGAAATGGGGAAATGATTTCAAATAAAATCCTTTGAACTTCAAGCCTGATTAGCAATAAGATTGACATAGCAATGCTAAATCAATCAATCTCCACTGCCTCGAAAAAGGTTGCATAAAATAAATCGTCGAAAGAGTTTTTAAATAATTGTCAGGATAGTGATAAATTCCCGACTAATTAAAAAAAATTATTATGAAAAGTAAAATTTCTCAAACAATGGTGGTAGGCATAATTGCAACGGCTGTAATGACGGGCTTTATATTTATGGCACCTGTCATGGGTTTGCCGAAGATGAACCCTTCTGCATTGCTGTCCGGAATGATGGGTATGCCTCTGTTTATTGGCTATCTCTTGCACTTTATGATAGGAATTATTTTTGCTGCCGCTTACGTTTATGTGTTTAATCCGAAAGTGCATATTCACAGTAAATTAGCAAAAGGCGCTTTATTTGGCTTTGTAGTTTTCATTTTTGCCTAGGTAATGTTGTTTATCATGGGTAAAATAATGCCGATGCCTATGCCG
>JBKJRY010000071.1:0-4152 GCA_046593045.1 Chitinophagaceae bacterium
TGTTCCGCACTCAGGTCAGGATAATACTCAAGCAATAAAGCAGCGACACCGGCAACCACCGGGCATGCCATACTTGTGCCTGAAAGACTGCCATACTTGTTACCTCCGGGTAAAGTGGAATAGATATTAACACCTGGAGCAAATACATCAACTTCATTTTTCCCATAGTTACTGAAATTAGCCGTAAAACCTCCGTTAGTAGGGTCTCCACTTGCCCCTACTGTTATAAAATTTGTTGCTCTGCCGGATTGATCTACAAAAACCGGATTGGGAAAATTTTCTGCCGTGTCGATATCTTTATGATCATTGCCTGCCGCATGCACAAGCAATACATCTTTAGACTGTGCATATTTTACTGCATCATCTACCCAGTTTTTTTCAGGGGAAAAATCTTTTCCAAAACTCATGCTGATTACCTTGGCGCCATTATCCACGGCATAACGAATTGCATTGGCAATATCTTTGTCATGCTCATCACCATCTGGCACAGCACGCACCATCATTATCCTAACGTTGTCTGCAATGCCATCCATTCCCACACCATTATTTCTAGAGGCAGCAATAATACCCGAGCAATGGGTACCATGCGTAGGTGTGCCGGCCATTACATCATCGTTACCATAATACCGGTCGTTGATATCTTCCTCGTTATCCTGGACTATTTCTTTCCTGTAGTTTTCAGGAGGTGTACTTGCAGATTCGGCCTTGCGTATTTGCCCTTTAAGGTCATCTAATATATCCTGGTTAGAAATGTCATAATTATCATTAAGCCTGGCTATGTTCAGATAAATGCTTGTTGCATTCTTGGCATCAAAATCTTCAGTGGTATAGGTTTTAAGATCTTTACCAGTAAATTCAGTTTTGCCAAGGTCGATTGCAATAATTGAATCACCCTTTTCAAGCCTGGGCAAGATCCTTTGCATGAAAATAAGTTCCTTAGGGTCCATTGAGCCTGCAATTTTTTCTTTAGCTCTTATATACTCAGCAATTTCCTTTTTCTGCTCCGGTTGCAAATTAGCGGTATCAGGAACTTCCTCTCCATATTTCTCTTTCAGTTTCCAATACACTCTTGCCCCTTCATAAGAATCCTGCTTTACGTTGCGACCATCTTTACCTCCAATGAAATTCCATCCGTACACATCGTCAACATATCCATTGTGATCATCATCTATTCCATTCCCTGGAATTTCTCCCGGATTGCGCCAAAGTACTGGTTTCAGATCTTCCTGGGTTGTATCAACACCACTATCTATCACGGCAACCAGGACGGTCTTACTCTTCTTATTTTTCACAAACCTGTAAGCTTTATCAAGGCTTATACCATAATATCCTGTTTCAGCTTTATCAAGTTCGTGCCAGTTGTGGGGTGTCTCTTTTTTTTCTGACGTCCCTTGTGCAAACGTCACAAATGTCACAGTGACGATAAACAATATTCCTACAAAAAAGTGTTTAATTCCCGTTATCATATTTTAGATTTATTTTTCGTATCACAAATATTTTGTTTTTTTTTAAAACTGACTCCACCATTTGTAAAAGATTATAGAATCTTTATGTTAATGAAAATTGTGGCTCACCCGGGTTTTTATAAATGTGGTAATATAAAATGCCCCTAAATAGTAAACTTTATGCCTTGTGCCAACGGTAGTTTATCGCTATAATTAATAGTATTGGTTTGCCTGCGCATATAAACTTTCCATGCATCACTGCCACTTTCACGGCCACCCCCCGTCTCTTTTTCTCCGCCAAAAGCGCCTCCAATTTCTGCTCCTGAAGTTCCAATATTCACGTTGGCGATACCACAATCGCTTCCGGCATGTGATAGGAAAGATTCTGCTTCACGCATGTTGAGTGTAAATATTGCGCTGGACAGGCCTTGGGGCACATCATTTTGAATTGCAATAGCTTCATCCAACAATTTATATTTAATGAGGTATAGTATAGGGGCAAAAGTTTCATGCTGTACTATTTCCATGCTATTACTCACTTCCGCGATGCATGGTTTTACATAACAACCACTCTCAAAACCTTTACCTGAAAGCGCACCACCTTCAACTACAAACTTACCTCCCTGCTTTTTGCATTGATCAATTGCATCGAGGTACATACTCACAGCTTCCTTATCAATTAATGGCCCAACGTGATTCCCTTCTTTTAAAGGATTTCCGATGCTTAACTGTTTATAGGCAGCAACTAATTTTTTTCTGAAACTATTGTAAATATCTTCATGAATTATAAGTCTCCTGGTGGTAGTGCACCTTTGCCCGGCAGTACCTGCTGCTCCAAATAAACATCCAACCAATGCAATATCAAGATCTGCTTCTTTTGAAATAATTATAGCATTATTGCCTCCAAGTTCCAATAAGGTCTTACCAAGACGTGCGCCAACCGTATCGTTTACAGCTTTTCCCATCCTGGTAGAACCGGTCGCCGAAATCAATGCGATATTAAGATCATCGCATAGCCATTGACCTGTTTCCCGACCCCCGGCTACGAGGCTGCAGACACCCTCCGGAACTTTATTTTCTCTAAAAATCTTTGCGATAATTTGTTGGCAGACTACGCCGCAAAGAGGTGTTTTCTCAGAGGGTTTCCATACGCAAACATCTCCACAAACCATTGCCAGCATACTATTCCAGCTCCACACGGCTACGGGGAAATTAAACGCAGAAATAATGCCTACAACACCGAGTGGATGGTATTGTTCATACATTCTGTGACCTGGTCTTTCGCTGTGCATCGTAAGCCCATATAACTGCCGTGAAAGACCTACTGCAAAATCGCAAATATCAATCATCTCCTGAACTTCGCCCATGCCCTCCGGCAGGCTTTTACCCATTTCATAACTCACCAGCTTCCCAAGGTTTAATTTATTTTTTCTGAGTTCATTTCCAATTTGCCTAACGATTTCTCCTCTTTGAGGAGCTGGCCACATACGCCATTCCCTGAATGCTGTCCTGGCCTTTGAAATTACGATGTCAAAACTTTTTTTATCAGTGCTGGTTACAGTGGCAATTTTTTTACCATCGACGGGAGAGAAACTTATGAGCTTTTCGCCTGTTGAGGAAAGCCATTTTGTTCCGGTGGAAACTCCTTTATTTTTTTCTGAAATATTTAATTCTGTAAGGAATTGTTGCATGCGGGTTGATTTTTAACACGTGAGGTATTGGAATGAATACAAAATTACAACATTGGGCTTCTCAATTCAGATATTGTATATTGTTTCAATATTGTTCATTTTCGTTTGGAAAGTCTTTTGACTTGATATCCCCAATATATTTTTGAACTGCGCCGGTTATCTCTTCATGCAGGTTTAAGTATTGACGCAAAAACCTTGGTTTAAATTCAGTATTAATGCCTAGCATGTCGTGCATCACCAAAACCTGTCCATCGCAATGCCTGCCGGCCCCGATACCTATAGTAGGGATGGATAAATGCAATGAAACTTCTTTTGCCAGGGAAGCCGGAATTTTTTCAAGCACAATTCCAAAACAGCCCGCTTCCTGCAGCAGCATTGCGTCACGTTTTAGTTTTTCCGCCTCCACTTCTTCTTTTGCCCTGACGGAGTAAGTGCCAAATTTATAAATGGACTGGGGTGTAAGTCCAAGATGGCCCATAACCGGCACACCTGAACTCAAAATTCGCTTTATTGATTCCAGCACTTCCTCACCGCCTTCGAGCTTAATTCCATGAGCACCTGTTTCTTTCATAATTCTTATGGTTGAATTAAGCGCTTCTTTACTATTGCCCTGGTAGCTGCCAAATGGCAAATCAACAACAACCAAAGCACGACTGCAACCCCGAACCACCGAAGAGGCGTGGTAAATCATTTGCTCAAGCGTTATCGGCAATGTTGTTTCGTGTCCCGCCATCACATTGCTTGCACTATCACCTACAAGAATTATGTCTATTCCCGCCGCATCAAAAATTTTTGAGAATGAAAAATCATACGCGGTGATCATGGAAATTTTTTCATCACCCGCCTTCATTTTTTGCAAGGTATGAGTTGTAATTTTTTTTACATCTTTAATCACTGACATAACATAAGTTTTATAAAGAAAGAAAGCGACGGGGGAGATGGCTCTGCATTAGAATAAAACATATCCTTTTGAGCAATCGCTGGACGGCAAATATATATATATTTATTTCATGAAA
>JBKJRY010000113.1:0-21777 GCA_046593045.1 Chitinophagaceae bacterium
TCCTTTGCTTATATCAAGCGGTAACTGCCACACATAAGAGGATGAATTTATGTTGATTGCTTTTCCATTCGCAGTCCCCGATGCAACAATTTTTGAGCCTGACGGATTTTTACCGCAAAACTTTGCGATAGCGATTAAAGAATAAGCAGTCGTTTGTGTACTATACCAGTTATCATCTGAAAGTTTTGCGGCAATATGGTTCACGAGATCTGCCGCCAAAGTGCGTCTTCCCAACAGCGTTAGTGTTTCTAAAACCATTGCTTCATCCCTTGTATCCGAGCCATACGTGTAACCCGGTGTATGATTGGTATTGAATGTTGTTGACAGCCCGTTTATTAATTGCAAAGCGGTATTATCCTGCCCGGCAAGCTTGTAAGCCGCAGCAAGCCGCCACTTCGCTTCCGGTGAAATATATTTGAATTCTTTAAGCCGGTTCATGGCGCCCAGCTCCGCTGATTTTGCCAACGCAAGCAGGTAAAGACGATAAGACTGCGTAAGATCCCCGCCGTAGAAGTTGGTAGTGGACGTCATCCACGAATTCGCCTTGCTCCTTTCAAATACTTTCCATTGCTGCAATAATTGCTCACTTACTGTATAGCCACGATCCTGTGCTTCCAGTAAAAAATGACCGGCATAATTGGTCCCCCATTCGTCGCTTTGCGATCCTCCCGGCCAATAACTAAATCCCCCATCATTTCGTTGAAAATTTTGCAAGGCCGCGATGCCCCCTCTTACATTTTTATCAATTTGCGCTTTACGGTATTCTGAGAGATCAGTCAATTGATTCAATACAAGCTGCGGAAAAATGCCTGAAGTTACCTGTTCGATACATCCATGTGGATACCTGATAAGATAGTCAAGTCTCTTTTCGAGATTCATAGAAGGAATGCTGGATAGTTCAAGAACCGCTTTACTGGAGGAGGCTGTTCCGATGGCAGTGGCCGTAGTCGTCCATTGCTGTCCTGCAGGCAGTATTTGAGAACTTGTACTTGTAACATATGGGTTGGGGTTTCTTATATCCAGTTCCACATCATAGTCCGCTTTTTCGCTGCCCGCGGATGCAACTATTTTCACTTCTCCTATTCCCACACCTGGTTTTACTTTCACATCAAAATAAATAATCTGCTCCCCGGGTTGACTAAAATTTACCGCCTGTGACGCGGGCCCTGTAATGTCAAAAAGAGGATTAGCCTGGAGGGAGACATTTACATTCTTAATATTATTTTCCATGGCAAAAACCGTCACGGGAATTTTAATTGTTTCAGCGGGGCCCAGCACTCTTGGTAATGTAGCCAGCAGCATAAGCGGTTTCTTAACCGCAACGGCTTTTTCAGCGCTTCCATAACTGTACTGGTTAGCCGCAATTACCATTGCCCTAACTGAACCAATGTATTGAGGCAAAGTAAAATTGTGTGTTTGCTTTTGGCCCTTATTCAAATGAAATGGGCCCATGTATTTTATAACTGGCTTAAAACGGTTTGCCTGCTTTGGTTGTATTGGGCCGCTCTCACCCTGGTCGCCGCCAATCGTAAGAATTCTTTCGAGGCTGTTTCCCCAGGCGCCTATCACATAATCATATAAATCCCAGCTTTTAACTCCAAGCGCTTCCCTTGCATAAAAATAATCATGCGGATCAGGAGTTTTAAAATGGGTGAGGTCAAGCAGACCCTCGTCAACTATCGCGACAGCGTATGTCATTTCCTTTCCATCCTTTTCACTCACGGTAATGGATGACTGCTGTTCGGGCCGGATGGTATTAGCCATATTTATTACTGGTTTCAGTATGGTATTTTTATCGTCGATAAATATGGGAAGCACTCCGTACATTCTTATTGGAAGATCGTTAATCGTTTGTGCATGCGGTTGCAGCAGGCTTACATTTACATAGATGTTTGGAGCCATTTCTTTTTCCGCTTTAAACTTTACAATCGTTTGCCCCTGGTCAGTCTCCTGCCAAAAAGTTCTCAACACTTTACTTCCAGATTCAATGCTGATAAGTGCACGGCCACCTTTACTGCTCGGGATTGTCAGCGTAACATTATCTCCTGTATTGTATTTTTGTTTATCAGATGTAAATGAAAGCATGGAAGCGGCAGAGGGATCATCAATATTATCACGGCTTTGCCAGCCAGGCTGATCTATATAAACAACGTCGCCGGTTTTGTGACCGCTCTTAATGTCTTTCACCAATACAAGGTACCTTCCCCAATCATTTTCACCAACATTAAAACTCCATTTTCCTGTTCCGTTAGTTAAATGAACAGTTTCGGTTTTTATTAATTTATTGTATTTGTCCTGTGTGAAATTGCTAAGATTATCTCCGCTATTGTCCCACCACCAGCGCCATTGAATTTTATAAAACTGTACCTCCACATCCTGGCTTCCCTGTAAAAGATTTCCGCTGTTATCTACATCCGCAATCTGTACAGTATGTGTTTTGCCTGTCAGTAAAAAGCCCCAGGGTTTTTCTCCTTCAGGCATTTTTATTCCGGCATAGCTCGTATAAGGGCTATAAGGAATTGTGACATTATCAATGCTAAAACTTCCCCCGGACTCAAAAACTTTCACAAAGAGATTCGCATTCAGCATGCCAGGTGCATTTCCATCAGTTTCAAAAACCGGTTTTACGGTTGCGAGGCCCTCATCATTCAATTCACCATCGAAAATTGTTTTAGTCTGCGTGGAGTAACCTGTCGTGGGATCATCAAATGTATATCCTGAAAATTTCGGGAAAGCCGTTTTCTTAGCATACAAAGAGACATCAATTTTGGCCTTTAAATTTTTTGCCGTAGCGCCAAATAACCATTTTGCCGAAAGTTGCCCAGTATTAGAGATCCCTTTACCCAGCATGGTATTTGCACCAAAATCGAGGTTTACTTTCAGGCGGTTGGGCATTACAGTTTCTATCCTGATTCTTTTTTCAAAAGTCGCTCCACCTACTTTCACTTTTGCGAGCCAGTTACCGGTAACAGCATTTTGCTCTGTCTTCGTTTTAAATACATTGAATCCCTCATTTGCATTTGTTTGCACAAGCCTTTTATATAGCTGCCCCTGCGGAGTGAATAGTTCAAATTCAACAGGATGTCCTTCCGGAAGTGTATTTTCTTTATCTTCAACTATGCAGTTGATGTACAGTGAATCACCCGGCCGCCACATTCCTCTTTCACCAAAAATGAAACCCTTAATACCGTTTTTGACTTCTTCTCCGGAAATATCAAACCGGCTGAGAGGCAGGCTGCTGCCATCATCCAGCTTTAGGTAGCCTTTTTCACTTCCCCTTTTTGCAATCACCAGGTAAGGCTTGCTTGTAAGATTAAAATACGCAAACCCATCATTATCACTGTTTGCCTTCGCGATGATTTGCTGTTGGTAATCGAGCACCTGCAGCTCAATATTTGGCAAAGGAAAGGTGGTTAAAATATCAGAGACTGCGATAGTGATGGCATTATTCCCTCCCCGCTTTACAGTAAGCCCGATATTGGAAGCAATAATGTTCCGGGTTGCCCAGCGATCTTTATTGTAGTATGATTTTTTACAGGGGTTATCGCGTTGTTCCCAGTTGTAACCATAAGGATAATAATTATCATACCGCTTCCAGAACTCATCATTATCATCTACCGTGTATGCCGACTCGTAATATTCATATTCACCATCATTTCCCTCTTCGTTATTTTCTTCCGACGCGGTGCCAGGTGTACGGCAGGTGTATAGCGAATAATCCGGCCTGAAACCAATTGTAATGCGGTATATAGCACCGGGTTCCGTTTTTAAAAATTTATCTATGTCAAGTGAGAAACGTTGTTTTTTATGCAGGTCTAATGTTTTATCATCATCCAGGCGCAATGTTTTTTGCACCACCGGAACACCTACCCTGCGAAGGTCTTCATCACCACTTAAATTATTACCCTGCAGAAACTGGGGAATATTATTTTCATAAATTTTGATGATGCTTATGTCAACCGCATTTAAGTTTATGGCTTCAAAAGGAAGTAACAGGCGCCCTGAATTAGGGAGAATATTGCCACGCCCCTGTATCTTTACCGAAGGCATACGGTTTTCAAAAAACAGGTTTGAGGCATAGCCTCTTTGCAATGTGTCGCCCCATACATTCTTTATACCTGAATTTACATTTATCGTGTAATCACCATCCAGTTTATCGCCCGTATATAATTTTACTTCGCTGCCATTAATACTGTAGGTAATATCAGACTGGTTACTTATAGTGATAAGACCCGTAAGCTCCTGGCCTACTTCTACGGGATCACTAAACTGTATAGATGCATATTGCTCAGCATCATTCATTGGCATAATGGTGATTACCTTAAAGTCCCCAATGGCAGGCACTTCAACAGTATTACTTCCTGCAATATCAGTTTTTAAAGGCTTGCCATTCCAGCTTAGCTGAAGTAATTGGGAAGCAGTTCCCCGGCTAACATCTTTAACTATGAAATTGTGCGTTTTGGCGGTGCCGTTATGATGCCAGCTCACCGGCAATGTTTTATTACTTTCCGTAGCGGTTAGTAATTTCTCAACTACTTCATTGGATTCCGCATCAGCGGTTTCAATTTCTCCTATTAAGATCATTTTATCTTTTTCACCAGTGCTTCTTAATCCAAAAACGTTAACCGTGAATGATGGTTTTAATGTTTGAATATTAAAAGTAAATTTTTCGTATTTATCAGGTACCCGGGTCACTTTCCCTAGCTGAAAAGACACCTCGTATAATTTATCGGGTTGCAAATTTTCATCGGGCTGAAATTCAATAGTACGGGCATCAAGCCATGTTGCTTTCCCTTTCACTGAAGGCGAAAAACTAAACAGTTTTTTATCGCTGGCTTCCCCGAGAGCATGCGTTGTAGATGCATCGGCTGATAATTTAATTCTTATCGCAGCCGTTTTTGATACGATGCCTGATGTGTATCCCTCAATATATTGACTGAATGAAGGATCAACTTCTACCCACTTATCGTTTTTATTGCAGGATTGAAACAGCAGGAAAGATAAAATACAGATAAAAAATTGAAGTTGAGTTTGCCTGGTCTCAAATAGAGGATATTGAAATTTCATTTATGAAGAGTTATGTATGGTTGTGAGCTTTTAATAAATATCACGCCGGAATTATTAATACAATATACAAAGTGTATTATAAATATTTTTTATTCAGGTAATATATTATAATTTAGAAAAACTGTTTTAGTACAATTTTATATTTTTAAGAATTTTTATTGAAACATACTTACCTCCCAACTATAACCGAATATTGATAGTAGTTTTTCTCTCTATCAACGGCAGTTTTAATCCTTAACAACAACACTTATAAAAACAAAATGAAAATGTACTACCTGCAAAAATACCTTCGGAAATTGCTGGCTCTAATGACGCTTTGCTTTTTGAGTACAGTAGTTTGGGCACAGGATGGAGGCGCCGACGTTAATCTAAAAATTACGAAAGAAGATACAATATGGTATACTCAACCATGGGTATGGATTTTAGGTGGTGCAGTTTTTTTACTGTTGCTGGTTGCTCTTTTACGCGGTGGGGGGAATAATGATTAACAAGTGAAGGATTTGCAGACTTTATTAATTATTCTTAAATGACAGCTGTGTTAGCTGCGAATTTACTTTTTGGATAAGACTGTTTACATCAAAAGGCTTTGCAATAAAATCATCGGCTCCATAGTCAGCTATGGTAGCTGCCGCACCCGGATGAGCAGAAAACATAATAACCGGTATATGCCTGGTTGCCTCATTTGATTTTAATTCTTTGCATATCGTCCGTCCGTCATGCCCTGAAATGAGTACATCCAGTAAAATAAGATCCGGTTTGAAAGTATCGATTTTTGGAAAAGTGTTTTCACCTTTAGCGGTAACTTCTACTTCGAAGCCTTTCATAGTAAGAAGTATTTCCATTACTGACAGGATATCAGTATCATCATCAACCACGAGGATTTTGGACATGTTTATTGGTTTTCATGTAATATAGAACTAGAAAAAATTATTTTATAAGTAAAGCTTCATGAATTCGAACACTTCAACATTCATTCGTATTCCTTTTCACCACTATCACTGCAAATTATTGTAATTCGTCAGCGTACGTATGGTAGTCTTTAACGCTATTCTTTAATTATTCGTATCTAAGAGCCCAATAATATGTTTATGATCTAACAAATATAGCATTAACGTTGATTTCTCTCATTTCTGCCCATCTGCGTTCATGGTTTTACAGGACATAAATCAATAATAGCGGGAAAAATTATATACCTGTTCTTTCTTAAATTGTTAGTTCCAATAATCAAATTTTGTTCCGAAAAATTAAACTGCTTTTTTTTAATTACCAAGGCTTTTTGAAAGGTTATCATTGATCGCCTCTAAAAATTCCTCTGTATTCAAATAATCTTTCCCTGCTGTAACTTTATTTCCGTGTATGCATACTGCAAGATCTTTAGTCATTTTACCACTCTCTACAGTCTGAATGCATACTTCTTCAAGTGTATTGCTAAATTTAATTAGCTCCTCATTTTTATCTATTTTACCACGAAATGCAAGGCCTCTTGTCCAGGCAAAGATCGAAGCTATAGGGTTTGTTGATGTTGGATTACCCTTTTGATGTTCACGGTAATGACGTGTAACCGTTCCGTGAGCCGCCTCAGCTTCCATTGTTTTCCCATCGGGCGTAATTAAAACAGAAGTCATCAAACCTAATGACCCAAATCCCTGCGCAACTGTATCGCTTTGCACATCGCCATCATAATTCTTACAGGCCCATACAAAGTTGCCATTCCACTTTAAAGCGCTTGCTACCATATCATCAATAAGGCGATGCTCGTATACAATATTAGCTACCTCAAATTGTGATTTAAATTCTTTTTCAAAGATATCCTCAAAAATATCCTTGAACCTTCCATCGTATTTTTTTAGAATTGTATTTTTTGTTGAAAGATACAAGGGCCACTTTTTACTTAATGCCATATTAAAGCAACTTCTCGCAAAACCGGAAATACTTTCATCCGTATTATACATGCACATTGCCACACCATCACCTTTAAAATCATAGACCTCAAACTGCAACGGTTCACCCCCTTCTTCCGAAGTGAATGTCATAGTAAGTTTGCCTTTACCTTTTATAACAGTATCGGTTGCACGATATTGATCTCCGAAGGCGTGACGGCCAACAATGATCGGCGCTGTCCAGTTTGTGACAAGCCTTGGAATATTTTTAATTACGATGGGTTCACGAAATACAGTTCCATCAAGAATATTTCTTATCGTTCCGTTGGGGCTTCTCCACATTTGCTTGAGATTAAATTCCTTAACTCTTTGCTCATCCGGAGTGATGGTAGCGCATTTTATACCAACCCCATATTGCTTAATAGCATTGGCGGCGTCCACTGTCACCTGGTCATCAGTTGCATCACGGCTTTCCATCCCAAGATCGAAATATTTAATATCCAAATCAAGGTATGGAAGTATCAATTTGTCCTTTATAAACTTCCAAATAATACGTGTCATTTCATCACCATCAAGTTCTACAACCGGGTTATCTACTTTAATCTTTGTCATGTGTTAGATTTATATATTTAAGGGGTTTGATAATTGATGCTTGATACTTGATGCTTGATACTTGATACTTGATACTAGATGCTTGATGCTTGGTGCTTGATTCCGTTAAATCTTATTTTCATTATGCCCTTTTTCAACAGCTTGCAAAAAATTATTTATTTTCTTCCCCAACAATTCTATTTTTTGATGAAGCGCAATATAACTATTTTCATCTTTCATTGATTCCGTTTCAAAAAGTGTTTCAAGATAATCCAATGTTTCATCATTGGAAGCAAGAGCAAAAACGATAAACCTTATAAAATTAGCCTTGTACCTTCTTCTACCATAACCTTCAACAATACAACTTTTCACTCCTTTACTTGATCTTCTTATTTGTTGAGCTTCTTCAAATTGCTCAATTTCGGAAGAGCCAAAGACATTTTATGAATTTCAATTAACAACCTCTCTTGCTAAATTCCATACTTCAAGATTTTTATAACTCATAAATCATATTTTATACAACTGCTTTATCAAGAATCCCGATCTAACTTCCTCCATCCTGTATCAAGAATCCAGAATCATGTATCCAGAATCCACCCTTACAAATTTTTGATAATTTCATCAGCAAATTCACTTGTTTTGAGCAAGGTTGCATCTTTCATGAGGTTATAAAAATCAATAGTTACCTTTCTATTTTTAATCGTTTTCCCAAGCCCGTTAGTTATCAATTCTCCCGCTTCTTTCCAATTCATATATTCCAACATCATTACACCGCTTAATATCACTGAAGAAGGATTCATAGTATTTGTATTGGCAAACCTCGGAGCAGTTCCATGTGTTGCTTCAAACACCGCATAGCCTGTAAGGAAATTGATATTAGCCCCGGGTGCAATGCCAATGCCTCCCACCTGTGCAGCCAGCGCATCACTGATGTAATCACCATTCAAATTCAAGGTAGCAATTACTGAATAATTCTGGGGAGCAAGCAGTGCCTGCTGTAAAAAATTATCGGCAATAGCATCTTTAATAATAATTTTCCCACCTATTCCGGCAATGCGCATTTCCTCATTTGCAACCGCTTCACCACTTTCTTTTTTTGTCGCCTCCCATTGATTCCAGGTGTAAACATCATTTGAAAATTCACGAACCGCTAACTCATACCCCCAGTTCTTGAAAGCACCTTCGGTGAATTTCATGATATTGCCTTTATGCACAAAAGTTACCGAAGGCAATTTATTCGCAATAGCATATTGTATTGCCGAGCGGATTAATCTTTCAGATCCTTCTTTACTTACAGGCTTGATCCCAAAAGATGAACTTTCAGGAAAACGGATCTTTTTTATATTCAGTTCCTCCTGCAGAAACTTTAGCAGCTTTTTTGCTTCAGGAGTTCCGGTCATAAATTCTATACCCGCATAAATATCTTCGGTATTTTCCCGAAAGATGACCATATTCACTTTTTCGGGCTGCCACATAGGTGAAGGCACTCCATCAAAATACTTCACAGGCCTTAGATTTACGTACAAATCAAGTTCCTGGCGCAACGCCACATTCAGGCTCCGGATACCGCCACCAACCGGAGTTGTAAGCGGACCTTTAATGGAAAGGATGTATTCCCTGAAGGCATCCATAGTTGCCTGCGGCATCCACTCCCCTGAATCGTTAAATGCTTTTTCACCAGCGAGTACTTCTTTCCACTCAATTTTTCTTTTTCCATCATAAGCTTTTCTGACCGCTGCATCAAAAACCCGCACACTTGCCCGCCAAATATCAGGGCCAATTCCATCTCCTTCAATAAAAGGTATTATGGGATGATTTGGTATCTTCAATTCCCCATCCGCTCCCATTGTTATTTTTTCTGCCATAGAATACAGTTTTTAATTTTTAGATTGCTTTTTCTTCAAGAATTCAGCGCAAATGAGAAGTTTAACCACCCGCTATCTATTTCAACTCCTTCGTATTTATTGTAAAAATTAATAGCGGCCGAATTCCAGTCCAACACCTGCCAAACTATTCCACTGAATTTTTTTTCTTTTGCTTCTTTTATTAACCTGTCAAATAATAATGTTCCAAGTCCATGTCCCCGCAATTCTTCATTCACGAGGAAATCTTCAAGATACATCCTTTGTCCTTTCCAGGTTGAATAGCGGATATAATAAAGGGCAAATCCCTGAACCACTCCACCAATTTCAGCCACGAAAGCCCACCATACAGGGTTTTTATCAAAACCACTTTCAACAAAATGGTCAAATTCTACGGTAACTTCTTTCGGCGCTCTTTCAAAAATTGCCAACTGATGTACGAGCTCCATCATTCGTTTACAATCTTCCCTTACAGCTTTTCTAATTTTTATTTCCATTGAAGTATTTATTTATTCAAAAGAATATTTTAAATCCCGGCTAATTTCCTTCATGAAATTTTAGTAAGTCTTCCCGCGCTCTGCTCCTTTGTGTTCGAGATTTTTCATTGTATTATTTGGATTTTAGAAAATATCTTAATTTTTTTCTTAAATAATTTTATAAAAAATCTTATGCTAATGCCTGGTCGAGATCGTTGATAATGTCCTGTACATTTTCAATTCCAACGCTCATTCTTATAAGGCCATCTGTGATTCCATATTCTTCGCGTTTTTCTTTAGGCACACCGTAATGCGTCATGGAAGCCGGATGGCTCAGTAAAGTATCGCATGTGCCTAATGAAACCGCCCGAACGCACATTTGTAATTTATTAATAAAATTTATACCAGCCTGCAATCCTCCCGTCATATCAAAGCTCATCATCGCACCGGGATGTCTCATTTGTTTTTGAGAAGTTGCATAGTCAGGATGACTTTGTAAACCAAGATAATTGACTTTACCTATTGCTGGATGTTCATTAAGAAATTTTGCCACAAGCACAGCATTTTCACAATGTCTTTCCATCCTTACTTCAAGCGTCTTTATACCCTGCGAAAGCAAAAAGGCATCAAAAGAATTACTGTTACCACCGAGCAGCCTGTGCACTTTAGTCATTCTAGTTTCCATGTGCTCAATATCTTTTCCTGTCAATGCGCCGCCAATGGCTGTTCCATGACCATTCAAGAATTTGGTAGTAGAATGAAATACATAATCAACATCAAATTTAAATGGCTGCTGTAAATAAGGAGTGGCGAAAGTATTATCAACCGCGACTATTAAATTATGTTGCTTTGCAATTCCGGTGAGTGCTTCAATATCTACACATTGTATAGTTGGATTAGCTGGGGTTTCCAGGTAAAGCAATTTTATGTTACTGTTATCCCGCATGGCTTCTTCGGCCTTGTTTAGATCTCTCAGATCAACAATAATGGCTTCTATTCCCAGGCCCGGCAATACTTTTTCCATCAGTTCCTGCGTACCTCCATACAAAGAAAAATGGGACAGGATTTTGTCACCGCTTTTTAAATTTCCTAGCATTAACGTAGTCAGCGCCGCCATGCCGCTTGCATGTAATAAAGTTTTTAATTGTAAAGGCTTTTTATTTTTTTCTATTCCAAAACTTTCCAGTGCGGAAATTTTATCTTCTACTTCAGCCATTGTAGGATTTCCCCAACGGCTATAGATATAACCCTTTTCATCGCCGGTAAACCTGCGCATACCCTGTTCTGCGCTATCAAATACATAGGTACTGCTTGCATAAATCGGAACAAGATGAGACTGATTGAGATCACTGTTATTTCCTGAATGTATTGCTGTAGAACTAAAACCTGTTAATTTTTTTGTACCGGGCATGCGATAAAAATATCCTTTTTAAAAAATGTGTTTTAAGTTTGGGCAAATGTAGCGAAAACATGAAGCAACTACTTCAGCAATATTCTGCCTATAATCTCTGGGCGAATAAAACTATTACAGACAAAATCACCCAGTTACCCGCCACCATTTTACACAAAGAAATGAACAGCAGTTTTGGAACTATTTACAAGACTGTAGTTCATTTGATGGACGTAGAAAGTATATGGTGGCAACGCATGAAAATGAAAGAACATGTAGAATGGCCAGGAAAAAATTATGAGGAAAATTTTGAAAACCTGTCAAGAGAATTGCTGTCGCTTTCACGGCAATGGAACGAATGGGTTGCCGAAGCCAACGACACCCAACTTGTCCATGTATTTAATTATTATAATTCAAAAAAGGAATTCTTTAAACAGCCCGTTTACGAAATGCTGTTGCATTTGTTCAATCACCAGACTTATCATCGCGGACAGATAATAACCATGATGCGACAGAATGCGGTTAATAAGATACCAGCTACTGATTACATTGTTTTTAGCAGAACCAAACCAGGTAATTTATTAAAGTTAAGGTGAATAATACTAAGACTCAGGCAATACTTCATCCAATTTATTATCTGTAACGAATTTATTTTTTACTTCTGTGAATTCCGCCTGTAAAGAAATTGCGTTATTTAGCGCCTCGTCCGTGTGGGAATGAATTTCAGGCAATTGTTTTTCAAGTAACCTGTTGCCGAGGTTAATATTTTCTGCTTCCAGTTGGGCAACCTTTTTCAATAATGATGTTTGGCTATGAACCACGTCATCAAGTTCCCGAAGTATTTTTTCCATCATGTGAAGCTTCTCTATTTTGTCCATAATGATCCTTTTTATGTAAATATAATTACTAAGACATCAACAATCTAAAATAGTGCCATTGTTTTTTGAGCGGTTTCTTATTTCTACAACCTATATCTTTTTAAATTTCCGCCTGTGTCTCAGTCAGCCGCACACTGAAACATGACAGTTACCAAACATAGCACCCATCCCTACATTTTAATTACTCTTGCGTTCTCCTGCCCGATAGTTTTACAAGGTCAATATATTTAAAACAATAAATTTTTTTTATGAAACTAAACCTCATATTGTCTGTTGCATTAGTTACCATGTTAGTTACTAATTGCAAAAAAAATGACTACTTCCCAGCAGGAAAAAAATATCCATCCGATGTTGCCAATGCATGGATGCAATTGCACATAAAACTTACCAAATCTACCGCCGGTTATAATTCAGTTGTATCAGACCGGTCTTTTGGTTACGCTGGCATTACCCTCTATGAATCAGTTTTCCCTGGTATCCCCGGGGGCATGTCACTATTATCTCAAATAGGTGAAACCCCATTAACGCCCGCTAAAAACAGGGAAGATTATTATTGGCCGGCATCACTTAATGCCGCCATGGCGTACATTACGAAGCAATTTTTTGAAAATACTTCCGTGGCAAACATGGTTACCATTGATTCCCTTGAAAATGCTTATAAAACTAAATTTCAAATTGAAGGCGATGCAAATAAAATACAGAATGGGGAAGACTATGGCTTGCAAGTGGCAACTGCTATTTTCGAATGGTCAAAAACAGACGGAGCGCACCAGGCTTATAAATATATAGTTGATCCGTCTTACGTTCCGCCTGTGGGGGCGGGTTTGTGGATACCAACACCAACTGCATTTGGACCTGCTGTGCATCCACATTGGGGAGATAACAGAAGCTTTATTGCAAACAGCGCAAGCCTCACACAACCCGGCCCGCCAATCGCATATTCTGAATCGGTTAAATCGCCGTTTTATGAAATGGTAAATGAGCTTTATACGACTTCTTTATCGCTTACACACGAAGACTCAACCGTTGCTAAAATTTGGGGCGATCAGCCCGGCAACCTAAATGTGCCTGCACATGCTACCAATATATTAACGCAATTAATCGTGCTTAATAAGATGGACATGTATGAAGCAGCTGCAGCCTATGCGCTTCATGGTATTGCCATGAATGATGCAAGTATATCACCGTTTAAAACGAAATATACTTACAACCTTCTTCGTCCTATATCTTACATTCGTAATGTAATGCAGCATACAAGCTGGAATAGCGTGTTACCCACGCCACCCCACCCGGAATATTCTGCAGCGCATGCCGTGGTATCCGGGGCAAGTGCCAAAGTATTAGAAAAGATTTTCGGAAAGAATTACAGGTTTACAGATCATAGTTATGACGATTCTTATGGAGCACGCTCTTTTAATTCATTTGAAGATTATGCCGCAGAGGCCGGACATTCGAGGCTACTGGCGGGCATCCATTACGGCCCTTCGATTGCAATTGGATCAGCGCAGGGGGAAAAAATAGGTGAGCTGGTAAATAAAATAAAAATAAAGCACTAAGGATGCTGATATAGAAATCAGCCGGAAAATTTCCCGGCTGATTTCTATATCATTGTTTGAGACGAAAAGAATGTTGAGTTGAAATAATAACATCAGGGTTTCATTCACAGCGGGATGTCTTCAATAAAGTCGTTTTAAACGCTTGCAGGAAGATTTTTTTCTTCATTACTTTAGCCATTGCAAAAACCTGTTCAATGAAATACAAATGGGTGATATTGCTTTTATTGATTCCTTTTCTTTCACTATCGCAAAGCAAACAAATAGATAGTTTTAAAAAGGTATTGCTTATTTCCAGCGATACCGCCAGAATTGATTGTTTAAATAAATTGAGTTCAGCATATTTTATTAACGCCCTCGCCGAAACTTTTTATAATGTGCAAACAGACACTGCCCGGTTATTTGCCTTAGAGGCGTATGAACAGGCTTTATTATTGAACTACAAAATGGGAATGGCTGAAGCTCTGCAAAACCTCGGTAAAATAGAAAGAGACCGCGACAATTTTATTGCCGCCGAAGATTATTTGCGCAAGTCTTCTTCTTTGTTTGAAATGATACATGCGATAAAACAAATGAGTTGGTCTTATTTCACATTAGGCTGGAGCCTTTATTGCCAATGCAAATTCCCGGAAGCAAAAGCTTATTATGAAAAGTCACTGCTTTACTATGTTGACGCTGATGATAAGGAAAAACAAACTGCTTTATACCGGATGATTTCTTATACATACCGCTTGCAAGGATATAACGAAAAAGCTTTTGAATATCTGTTGATGTCGAACAGGATAACGCAAAAAATAAATGATTTCAGGGGATCGGTTTCATCACCACAGGCGTTAGGAGATCTATATGAAGACGCAGGACAATTTGAAACGGCTCTTGACTATTACAGGTTAGCTGCACAAAACGCAAAAGCAAAAAATCAGCCTGTACGGTTTAATAATATGATGGGAAATATATCTGCTAACAGGAACCAGTTTGATTCGGCCATATGTTACTTTAAACAGGCCTATTATTTTATTGATTCGCTGACACCGGATAATTCAATCAGGAAAAAAGAACTAATGCACCAAAATGTAAGAATTGGTGAAATATACATGAAGCAAAACAACTATGACAAGGCTATCGCAATTTTAAGAGAGCCTATATCATTTTATGAAAAAGGAAATGACCGGGTAAGATTAATGAAGGTATTGCTTGACTTGGCCAATATTTATGAAGTGAAAAAAAAAGCAGCTAGATCGTTTTTGTATACTAACCATTTAGCCGGCATAGCCCTGTCATCCAACGCCAGGCCATTCATCCGGGATAGCTATGGATTATACTGGAAATTATATAGCCAGCAAGGAAAAACGGACAGCGCTTATAAGTATTACCTGAAATATATAGCGGTAAAGGATTCGATATTACGAGATGAATATCTAAGAAACATTGCTTTATCGGAAATGAAGGCCACTGATGAGCAGCAAAAAACAAAAATTGACTTACTGCAAAAAGTTCAGCAGATTAAGGAGCAACAACTGATGTATCAGCGGCAAACATTGAAAGGCGAATCTTTGATCAGGAATATTCTTATTGGAAGTATAATCTCAATCATAGCGATAGTCATTTTTATTATTAGAAATATTTCACTTAAAAGAAAAAATGAAAAGCTTCAAGGTGAAAAAAAGCATTCGCAACTTCAACAACAAGCCACCGAGCTTGAAATGCTGGCGCTTCGTGCCCAAATGAACCCGCATTTTATTTTTAACTGTTTGAGTTCTATCAACCGTTTCATCTTAATAAATAACACAGAAGCTGCTTCATCTTATCTTACAAAATTTTCAAGATTGATAAGAATGGCTTTGCAACATTCAGAAAAATCAATGATAACATTGGAGAAGGAATTAGAAATGCTGCGGCATTACCTGGATTTGGAAAGGCTTAGATTTAAAAATGCTTTTGATTACAGTATAACATTCATCAACACGATTGACACTGCCACTATATTTGTTCCGCCTTTGATATTGCAGCAATTCGCAGAAAATGCGGTCTGGCATGGATTGATGCACAAGAAGGGAGGCGGCCATCTTGATATCGCCTTTAGTATTGAGGGCAAAATTTTAACCAGCATCATTACCGACAATGGTATTGGAAGAGCCCACGCTGCATTATTCAAAAGCAAAAGCGCGGAGAAAGATAAATCTATAAGGATGCAAATAACCGTGGAAAGGTTGGCGCTGTTGAATAAGACAATTGATCAAAAATCTTTTTTCGATATAGAAGATATTAAAGATAAAGAGGGAAATACTTCAGGCACAAAGGTTGAACTGAAAATACAATATAAGCATATGATTGAGGGCATTTAAAAAAATTACATGATCACTGCAACTATAGTTGATGACGAACCCGATTGTTGTGAATCACTTTCAACATTAATTGAGAGGTATTGCCCCGAAGTAAAAATTTTAGACATTTGCTATTCAGCAGATGCCGCTTTGCAATCTATTAAAGAACATGCCCCGCAAATACTTTTTCTTGATATTGAAATGCCCTTCATGAACGGTTTCCAATTGCTGGAAAAACTGGATAACATAAAGTTTGAATTAATATTTACAACCAGCTACGACCAGTATGCCATCAAGGCGATTCGTTTCAGTGCTTTGGAATATCTATTAAAGCCAATAGACCTTGACGAGTTGCAACTCGCAGTTCGAAAAGTTGTACAACGTAATTCATTTCCTCAACCCCAGCAATTGGAAATTCTTCTCGAGAAGTTAAAACATCCAACCGTGCTTTTCAATAAAGTAGCAATACCAACTATGGAAGGATTTCAATTTGTACTTGCAGAGTCAATCATAAAGTGCGAGGCGGAAAATAATTACACACTACTTTTTTTAAAAGATAAAAGAAAATTGATTGCATCCCGTAACCTGAAAGATGTTGAAGAAATGCTGGAAGATTATTCATTCATTCGCGTTCATAATTCGCACCTCGTAAACATAAATGAAGTAGAGAAATATGTAAAAGGAGAAGGGGGGTATTTGGTGATGAGCGATGGCTCAACGGTAAATGTGTCCAGGAGCCGTAAAGAATTACTTATGAAAAAATTTATACAAAGAAGATGATGAAAAAATCAGGTAATTTTTTATCCCTTGCTTTCACCAGATTAAAACTTCTGAAACCTATTCGTTCTGTCCCAGTGTTGGCTAAATGCATCAACGGCAGTTTTAAAAACTAAAATCTTGGAGAGATTGCTAGTCAAATTGCTTTTAAATTATATATCCGATGTCACTTAGTATCATACGCCCACTTCACTAGTGTTGCTCCCCACGTAAACCCACCACCAAATGCCGCGAGTACAATGAGGTCATCTTTTTTCAACTGTTTTTCCCACTCCCATAAGCATAAAGGAATTGTTGCTGACGTAGTATTGCCATACCGCTGAATATTGATCATCACTTTGTCCATGCTTAAGCCCATGCGATTAGCTGTTGCGTTGATTATCCTTTTATTTGCCTGGTGAGGAACAAGCCAGGCGATATCGTTCCCTGTTAAATTATTTCTTTCCAATAATTCAAAAGATACATCTGACATGCCTTTTACCGCGAACTTGAAAACCTGCGGCCCTTCCTGGAAAATATAATGTTCTTTAGCCATTACGGTTTCAATGGATGCAGGTTTGGTCGAGCCCCCCGCCTCCATTTTGAGATAGTCTATTCCTATTCCATCTGTTTTCAAAAGACTGTCCTGTATACCATATCCCTCGTCATTAGGCTCCAGTAAAACCGCCCCTGCGGCATCTCCGAACAGTACACATGTTGTACGATCGCTGTAATCAACGATACCGCTCATTTTATCAGTACCAACCACTACAACTTTTTTGTAACGCCCGCTCTCAATCAGAGATGCTCCAGTTGTTATGCCAAACAAAAATCCTGAACATGCAGCGGACAGATCAAAGCCAAATGCATTTGTCGCCCCTATTTTATAAGTGATAATATTTGCTGTTGCCGGAAACGTCATATCAGGAGTAACCGTACAGCAAATAAGGCAATCAATTTCTATGGGATCTATTCCTCGCTTTTTACAAAGTTCCAAAACCGCGGGAACAGCCATTACTGATACTCCCTGGTTTTCTCCTTTTAAAATTCTTCTTTCTTCAACTCCTGTTCTTGTTTTTATCCATTCATCGCTCGTGTCAACCATAGTTTCAAGTTCTGCATTAGTAAGGCGGTACTTGGGAACGTATGCGCCAACTGCTGTAATGGCCGCTGAAATTTTGCTGTCCATTTATGTATTTGAGATTAATAAAGCTTCGAAATTACAACATCCTGACTATTAGAATATCCGTTCATAATAACAATTTAATAATATTCGTACCATTAAGTTGAATTACTTATTTTTGGCGCTCTAATATCTGACATGATCGCGTATTTATCAGGAAAATTTGCTTATAAAAATCCTACTGTTGTTTATGTAGATGTACAAGGTGTAGGGTATAATGTAAACATCAGCCTGAACACCTACTCGCATATACAGCACCTGAATGAAGGAAAGCTCTATACCTATCTCCAGGTAAAAGAGGACGCGCATACTCTTTATGGTTTTTTTGACGCGATGGAAAAAGAAATGTTTGTCATGTTGATAAGTGTTTCAGGAGTGGGTGCAGCAACCGCAAGGATGATGCTGTCCAATATGAAACCTTCTGAAATAAGCAACGCCATTTTGCAGAACAATGCCCAGGCGCTGGAAAGCGTAAAAGGCATCGGAAGAAAAACAGCGGAGAGGCTGGTGCTTGAATTAAGAGACAAAGTATCAAAATTGTCATCAACTGTGGTTGGTATTCAAACTCATGGCAATACTTTGGAGCAAGATGCGTTAAATGCATTGGTGGCTCTTGGAATATCGAGACCGGTGGGAGAGCAAGCCATCAAAAAAATTATTATTTCCAACCCAACTATAAATGCTCTGGAAGAGTTAATAAAAAAAGCCCTAAAAGCTATTTGAGAGAAATCTACCTTAATTAATTCGTCGGATGTTGCTTAATAGAAAATTGCCTCAAAGCTTTTTTGGGTTATTGATGATTTGCCTTATCTCCATGGCACTTTCAACTATTGTATGCAGCAATGCTTCAGCACAGGATTCGACTTTCAACAGTGCGACCGATACTTTACGCTACCCCATTAGTGACCGCAGAGGAGATTTCTATTCAAATTCAAGAAGCACATTCGATTTCAATAAGCCATCCAATATAACGGATTCTATCGCTTACGATCCTGAAACCAAGAGATATATTGTATTTGAAAAAATTGGCAATCGTTATTACAGAACGCCTACGTCTTATACATTTGACGAGTTCGCGGCAATACAGGCAAAAAAATCTGAAACTGAATATTTTAAAAAAAGAGCCAATACACTTAATATCTTGAATCGTGGAAGGGTAAAACCTAAGCTGAATGTTTATGATAATTTATTCAACCGCTTATTTGGTAATGGTAAAATTGATATTCAACCCCAGGGAAATGTAGATATTACCGCAGGATACCAGGGACAGAATATCAAAAACCCAACTTTGCCGGAGAGGGCTAGAAAAAATGGCGGATTTGATTTTGACATGGCCGCCCAGTTGAACGTAAATGCAAATATCGGTGACAAGTTAAAATTTCCGATAAGCTATAATACCCTTGCCAACTTTGATTTTACAAACCAACTGAAGCTAGACTATAGTGGAACTGATGACGAAATATTAAAACGTTTCGAGGCGGGTAATATTTCCTTTCCATCAAGAAGCACTTTAATACCAGGCGCTCAATCACTCTTTGGCGTCAAAACCCAATTACAGTTTGGAAAACTTTTCGTGACTGCCCTGCTTGCAAATCAAAAATCCCAACGGCAATCTGTGAATTTACAAGGCGGTTCCGCAGCGCAACAATTTGAGTTTAAGGCAGATGATTACGAAGAGAACAGGCACTTTTTACTCGGACAATATTTTAAAGAGAATTACAATAAGGTAATGAGCAACCTGCCCGCAGTAACAACCCCGGTGCAAATTCTAAGATTAGAAGTATGGGTAACCAATAAAAACGGGGCGACCACACAGGCACGCGATGTTGTTGGATTAATGGATCTTGGTGAGGCAAATCCATTCAGGCCCTTTATTGTAAATGGAACACTCCCCGGTAATGCTACCAATTCGGAATATCGGGATATTACAAGTAATCCTTCAAGCCGTAACCCTGCGCTTATCACCAACCAACTTATTGGCATGGGGTTGAGCCCCGTGCAGGATTTCGAAAAGACATTCGCGCGTAAATTGGATTCGACCCAATATATCTATAATTCCAAAGTTGGATTTTTGTCCCTCAGTCAGCCATTGCAGCCTGATGAAGTACTTGCAGTAGCTTATCAATATTCGTATAACGGTAAAGTTTTCCAGGTAGGGGAATTTTCGCAGGATGTACCTCCTGATTCCACTTCAAGCAACCAAAAAGTACTTTTTTTGAAATTGCTGAAAGCAACCTCACAGCGGCCGAAATTGCCTATATGGCAATTGATGATGAAGAACGTTTACAGTGTAGGTTTTGGAACATTGGAGCGTCTTGATTTCCAGCTAAATGTTTTATTTGAACAACCGGGTTATGGGGCGAAAAGATACCTCCCTTTTGGTGATCTTAACCAGGGTACGCCTATTTTAACTTTAATAAATTTAGACAGACTAAATAATCAAAACGACCCCCAGCCCGACGGTGTCTTTGATTATGTGGAAGGATATACGGTTATTCCACAATACAGCAGGGTAATGTTTCCATTGCTCCAGCCATTTGGACGAGACCTGGCTCCAAAAATATTTACTGACACTACGGTTGCAAGAGACAGTCTTTTTTACCCATTATACGATTCGATAAAGGCGGTTGCACAGCAATTCCCCAATCTTAACCGGTTTGTAATAAAAGGCTCGGCAAAATCATCTTCGTCGACTGATATTAGTATTGGATACAACATTCCGCCTGGTTCAGTAAAAGTTTCGGCTGGTGGACAGCAGCTTAGTGAAAATATTGATTACACAATTAATTATGACCTGGGAACAATTAAAGTAATCAACCAGGCGATCATAAATGCCGGCATTCCGGTGCAGGTAAATTTTGAAAACAATGCGACATTCGGACTCCAGTCAAAGAGCTATATGGCGCTTCGGTTTGATTACTTGGCAAAGAACACCGCAAAAGAACAATTATCCTTTGGTGGAACAATGGTGCGATTAAGTGAAAGGCCCTTCTTTACAAAGGTTGATTATGGAGAAGATCCGATAAGAAATACCATGTATGGCCTTGATATGAATTATCGGAGGGATGCACCACGTATTACTAAATTATTAAACAAGCTTCCTTTTTACAGCACAACCGCCCCCTCCGCGATAAACGGCTATGCCGAAGTTGCATTCTTAAAACCAGGCCATTCGCCACAGATAGGCAAAGGAAGCAGCGGAGTTATTTATATCGATAATTTTGAAGGAAGTAAAAGTGATATTGACCTCCGCTTTCCGCCCATTTCCTGGGCGTTGGCATCTACTCCTTTTGGAGCAACGGACGAAACAGGAGCCATCACTCTTTTTCCTGAAGCGGGCTTGAGCAACAATCTTGATTATGGTAAAAACAGGGCAAGAATTGCCTGGTACCAGATCGAGCAAACCCTTCAGGATCCCAAAAACATAAACAATCCTTTAAAGGGTAATGAGAACGCTTTATCAGATCCCAGGATACGCTCAATCTCACAATCCGAGATCTTTCCCCAAAGAACCACCGACTTTGGTCAAAACCAATTAATTACGTTCGACCTTGCCTATTACCCTACCGAACGCGGACCTTACAATTATGACGCAAGCGCCGGAAATATAAACTCTTTAGGAAAATTGTTAAACCCAAGAAAGCGTTGGGGAGGCCTAATGCGCAATATTGATCAGACAGATTTTGAAACTGCCAATGTTGAATATATTGAATGCTGGATCCAGGATCCATTTATAAATAATCCTACAAGCACCGGGGGTAAATTTTACATAAATCTTGGTAATATTTCCGAAGATGTGCTCAAAGATTCCCGTAGG
>JBKJRY010000180.1:0-4513 GCA_046593045.1 Chitinophagaceae bacterium
ATTTTTCGAGGAGAAATTTCATGATAACTACAACTTTTCTGTTTCTTCCAATATGAGGACAGCTAGTATCTCGTTCATAAGGATTTTAAAATAATTAACTCAAACAGCTTCTAAGAGAACTAATCGCAATCATTATTTACTCGCTCCAGTTTTTTATCACACGATATCCTCAGCGATTTCACTGAGTACTTTTAAATCAACTGTCGGCTCTTCCGGTGACAGTAATTTTCCACGAGCAATTATTTTTTTCGCAACAAATATTGAATATAGTTGCAACACGGCAATTATGATGATGGCATACCTTAAAGCAATCTCTGTTGAGATGGCATAAGCTAACACTAAAAAAGTTCCCGCACCCAAAAATCTTCCGGCATACAATCCCGCTTCATGATTCAATATATACGCAAATTCTCCCCGGTTCTCTATTTTTGAAACGATATCAATTACTTTAAACTGAATAGGAAAATAGGCCAGATCCATCAGTGGCTTTGCAACCAGGAGCAGCAGCATAAACAATATTACTCCAACCTGGTTAAAAAGAATTCCGTTAAATAATGCGCCTACTGCAAATAAGATAAGCCCTGCCGCAAATATTTTTATTCTGTCGGATGGTTTTGAAAGCCGCCCCAGTATATACATAATAATTGCGGCTATTATTGCACCTATAGATTGTGCAGTTCCCAATGCACCTTCTTTACCCAGCAACAACATGATGAGCATGGCCGGTGCTGTTACCAAAAAGCCTTGTGCAAGTCCTTTTAAAAGTGCCAAAGACAATAGCCTATACCATAGAGGATGAAATTTAAAAAAGATATATTTCTTTTGTTTTGGATTTTTGAAAGTTCCCCTGAAGCAAACAACAGATGCCAGGATCGTGATAACGAAAACTGCCCCGGTGATAACGAGGTAAGCTGTATGAATTTGAGAATCCCCGCCTTTTGATTCTATAAACCAGCCGATGGTTACAGGGATAACAACTGCTATGATTGTGTAAAAAAAAGTTTCCAGCCCATAGTAATAGTTCCTGCTTTCATCATTAGTAATGGCAAGAGCGAGGTAATCGCGATTGGCCCAATAAAAGCCAAATGACAATCCCATAGTAATCCCGGCAAATCCGATTCCGATCAGGTTAAGGGTTTTTAAAGACATCATGATCATCATGGAAATGCCGCTAAGTATCATCCCGGCAGAGTATAATTTTTTAATATTGATATGCTTCAAAAGAAAACCATTTAACAAAAATGTAAGGGGGATTCCAGTATAAATGGTCAATTGGTAAATAACCACTTTTACAGGATCATTCGAATTGCGCATGACATAAGCAGCAACGAAAATATCAATCACGGGAAGCACAAAGGCGTATACCATATTTGTAAGTACCAGGATCTGGAAGTTGTGTGGCTGCCTTTTGAAATGGCTAACTTCTGTTTTAAGTTTATTAAGCATTGTTGAATTTTAATAATGATAAAATTTCTTTTAAAGAAAAATTTGCGGCGCAGACAAACTCGTCGGAAGCGCCATAATAAATGGTAATCGTATCCCCATCGGGATGAACTATATGACCATTGGTAAATACTACATTGCCAAAAAAACCCGATAATTCATAAGATGCGGAAGGCACCATAACTGGTTCATCAGTGCGGGCGATAACTTTTGAGGGATCGTTGATGTCTAATAAAAATGCACCGAGACAATACTGATGCTTATGATTTGCGCCATGATAAATCTCCAGCCAACCTTTTTCAGTTTTAATAGGTGCGGCGCCTGCGCCAACCCTGGCGCTGTCCCACGCATCTTCCCTGGTTTTTATAATGCAATGGTGATTGCCCCAGTGTATGCCATCGGGTGAGGAAGCAAGCCAGATATAATTACCACCGATGTCTACACTGCTGGGACGATGCAAAGCATAATAAAGGCCATTTATTTTTTCTTCAAAAATGGCACAGTCCTTATTATGCGGTGGCAATATCATTCCATGCCATTGAAAATTTTTCCAATCATTAGTGGTTCGTAAACCTACGCCAACCCCATTTCCTGATACAGATGTAAAAGTGAGATGATAGGTGCCATCTAATAAAGTAACCCTGCAATCTTCTATGCCAAAAGTTTCCAACTTCCCCTCACCTGTAAGAGCAGGGTAACCTTCAGGCTCATAAAAGTGAGTGCCATCGTCGCTGCACAGCAATCGCAGGTGTGAGAGAGTAGTGAGATAATCCACACCTTTGTAATTGATCACTCTTGCATCTGTAGCTTTTAGTTCAGGATCGTCTTTGGCTATTTCAATTATTTGGGTGGTACCCGTTTCCGTTAGTATAGGGAAGGAAACAACCTTTTCTTTTTGCTCAGGCCTTTCTGCGACCCTCACTATTAACCACGTTTTGTTTAAATATTGGAATACACCCGGATTTAGCAAACACGTAATTTGAAGGCCTTCTGCGCTGGGTACCAAATCTGCCGGCGATAATAGAGGGTTTTCTGAAAAGCGTTTTGCTATGTCGTTCATAAGAAAAATTAAAATTGAATTCAGTTAGAAATTTGCTTTATCATTTATACTTATCCAGAGCTGCTTTAACAGTTGGATAATTACTTACACGCTGCATGGTTAGCAGTGCCTCAATGGTAGATTCTGCACCGGAGTTTTTATTGACGCTGTTTCCTGTATTAATTGCATCGTAACAGCGGCCTGTGCTGACTAAAAACATAACGGTATCCGCAGAGTTCCTGCCTAAGAACCATGCGGCCAGGTGGCCCGCCATATCCGCATATTTTTCATCTTTGGTAATTTCGTACGCATCAATTGCGGCAAAAACCATGGGCCGGATGCCATAAGCAATCTGTTCAAATTCTTTTACGTTTCCTGCGACAAAAGCATTACCCGTAAATGTAACGTCAAAAGAATTTTTGAAACCATTATTTAATAACCATGGATAAAAATTATCTACTTCTTTCATTGCTTTAGCAACAAACGCAGTATCATTTAAAAAAATACCTGCCTTAAAAATTGCTGAGGCCTGGTCGCTGCCATAGGCATGCCATGTAGTCCCGGAGCTTAGAAAACAAGAGAAAGGAAAATAAGAAGCGTCACCAAATTGCGTTAGTACAATTCCATCTGCCAGTTTGCGTATGTAAGATTTAATAACGGCATCGCTGTTTGACTGGCAATAAGAAATTAAGCCCAACATCAATGTAGCTGCCTGGTCTGCACCTTCGGGCAACCATTGGGGTACTTCAATTCCATTCTCGAGGTTGGTAGTGAGTGGCAAATTCACCATATCTGTTTTGATAGTATGAATAATTCTATCAACAGCTATCTCTGTTTCACTTGCAAGCAATACATTTTTTGATTTGATTATTGGGACAGCTTCAGCAAGCGCCTGGAGTGCTCTCCAGGACCACCATTTAGGTTGATTGATACTGGTGATGCCGGTTTTATTGATTACGCCCCCATCTTGCAAAAAATTGTAGAAATAGCCGTTATCCGATTGCATATTTATAATGAACCGTAGCATGCCGTAAACTTTCTTTTGTACCAAAGAATCAGATGAAAATTCAGGACTTCTCAAATAGAATAAAACTCCACGGGCTACATCATCTACGCAGGTAAAACCTTCGCCTCCCGCAGCAACCGGATTGTAACTGGGAGCATCTGCATATACATAAATCCCCTCAGCTTTTTCTCCATTTGAAAATACTACACTTACACCTAATTTGTCCAGGTGAGCTGTATTTAGGATGGATGCATTAACTGCTATGGGTGGTGGCACAACAACAGGAACCGGCGCTACACTGGTACTGGTTTTTTTACATGCAGTTGCGTTAAAAAAAACCGCACAACCTATAATAACTATCCACTTTATTTTTAAAATTTGTTGCATATTGGTGGTGTTTGACACGCGATGCCGGGTGAGTTGTGATATCAATAAACCTGTTGATTAAAGCGTTCCCGCTAAAAAAAGGGAGTTAATTTAATACCATCTCAATTCTTAAATTAACCCCCTGTAGTTTTTAATATTTTTAATTTAAAAGCCGGGATTCTGAGTTATACTACCACCAGATTTATCAATTTCGCCTTGTGGAATCGGGTAGAGATAATTTTTGTCCTGGAAATTTTTTCCCAATCCGCTTAAAAAGCTTTTAGCCATATCCCACCGCTTCAGGTCATTGAATCTTTGTGATTCGAAACCCAATTCAACTCTTCTTTCGTGAACGAGCCAGGTTTTTATCTGGGCTTTATCCGTGGATGTCACATCTCTATCCGGAAGTGCTCCTGCCGGGGGATAAGTGCCATCAGCGGTAACAGTCAGTCTTGCCCGTTGCCTTATTTTATTAATGATAGTAACAGCGCCGGAATAGTCGCCCGTTTCATTTAAGGCTTCGGCCTTCCAAAGCAGCACATCAGCCCAGCGAATATATATTTTGTTACTTGGCGCATCGTCGTTGCCTTTATTGTTGCTGTTTAGCTCACCAAATATCTTGTAAACGTTTTGCCCTGCAACATCAACCGTATATCCCA
>JBKJRY010000197.1:0-4201 GCA_046593045.1 Chitinophagaceae bacterium
GTATTCCTGAAGATTACGAAAGAGCACAAAACGAATTATAACCGCCTTTTTCTCATTTTAAATTTTTCATTTTGAATTTTAAGTTAATAGATAAATCCTGGGCATTATTTCTCGACCGGGATGGCGTAATCAATGATGAGAAGCACATGGACTATATTCATACATGGGATGAATTTAAATTTTATGATGGAGTAAAGGAAGCACTTAAAATTTTTGCTGAAAAGTTTGGAAAGATTTTTATTGTAACCAACCAGCGAGGCGTTGCCAAAGGAGTCACAAAGGAAGAAGACCTCCAGGTCATTCATAAAAACATGTTACAGGAAATCATGGATGCGGGAGGAAGGGTAGACAAAATATATTATTGCGCGGATATGGAGAGTCCAAACAGGAAACCGAATCCCGGTATGGGCTTGCAGGCTAAAGAAGATTTTCCCGAAATTAATTTTTCGAAAAGTATAATGATCGGCAATTCACCGAGCGATATGAGATTTGGGAGAAATCTTGGAATAGCGTTTAATATATTTTTGCCAACTACAAGAAAGGAAGTTGATCCCGGCCATGAAGATATTGATGAAGTGTTTTCTGATCTTATTTCGGTAGCACATGCTTTATAGCTTCGTTAAAAATTGAATGTTAACAATAATTACCAGTAAATACTGTTTTATTTGCGCAAATATTTTTGATGAACAGAGTCCATCCTTTTTTAATATTTTTTTTATTGCTGGGTAACGCTGTTTTTGCCCAGGATATATCTTCAATTAATAAAAAAGAACTTCGGAAAAAAGAAGATTCACTCAAGAAATTCTCACTGGAAATAATCCAGGGAAGAACCGCTACCGACAGGTTTAATGCAGACAGCCAGTTCACCAAAATGTTTGTCAGGGCGCTTAAAATCAACAATTCTTTTTTCTATCCTTTTGATTCCCTTAGTACTATTTCAAAATTAACTCCGCAGGACAGTTCTTTCAGAATCTTTACCTGGCAAATGGTAGTGAACGAATCAGTGACACGTCAGCATGGAGCCATACAAATGCGAACTATGGATGGCTCACTAAAATTATTCCCTCTAATTGATAAAGGATCAGTAACTATAAACAAAGAGGATACTATTGGTAATAATTTTGGCTGGATGGGAGCAGTTTATTATAGGCTGATAGAGAAAAAAGCATTCGGTAAAAATTATTATACGCTTCTTGGCTACGATGAAAATAATATTAACAGCAATAAAAAAGTTATTGAGATGCTTACCTTCCGGGAGGGTGAACCTATTTTTGGTGGCGCCAACTTTAGCTTCCAGGATAACAGCGTTATAAAAAAAGTAAGAGCAAGGTATGTAATGGAATATAAGAAAGATGCAAGCCCGAGGTTAACTTACGATCCCGATATGGAAATGATTATTTACGAGCATTTGATTTCAGAAACAGGTGAGCCAAATAAAAAATACACGTATATTCCTGATGGTGATTATGAAGGATTAAAATGGATAGATGGTAAGTGGGTTCACATTCAAAAAGTATTTACTCAAAAAACTCCTGAAGGCCAGGCACCTGTACCACAGCCAATAAGAGACGCCCGGGGAAATCTTGATGATTCAAAGTTGAGTAATAGATTGCCCGAGGACCAGGATGATAATAATGGTAGCACTAATGAAAAGCCTCCGGTTAATAAGGTCGTTAAAAAAAAGTAAGAATTTTATCTCACTGATTTTTATCCCGCCTTGGTTCGTGTCCCACGAACCATAATATATTTATATCAAAGCACGGCCTTAATGTGTTTTTCCTGTTTCGTTAAGTCGTTAGGTTTATAGGGAGCCCATATATAATAATTACTGTAACGAAGATTTGAATCTGCCTGCATGGATTGTTGAAACCATTCGCTTTGGTTGGAGGAGTGGCCTGCAACAAGATCCAGCACGATATGCATTTTCTTTTGATGAACCTGGCTGGCAAGTTCCACCAAAGTCGTATTGGTACCGAATCTTGGATCTACCTGGTAAAAACCTATTACATCATAACCACCATCCTGAAACGCAGATTTAAAAACCGGGTTAAGCCACACAGCATTTATCCCAAGCGATTGAATATAATCGAGGCGAGACTCAATTCCTTTAAGATCACCGATTCCATTACCATCAATATCCTGATAAGAGGAAGGGTAAATTTGGTAAAATACAGATTGCTTTATCCAAGTTGCATGTGTTTGTGCGGAAAGGGAACCTGTTGAAAATAATCCTACCACAAGAATAAATAATGGTTTCATATTTTTCTAATCAATGTTTATAATAAGGAGTGAATAATGTCGGTTGACATAAGACGCTGCTTTTTCTTTTACCCCTCGAATTTAGGCTCGAGGCTGCAATTTTCTTTAAGAATGAGATAAACAAAGGAAATTCTGATGTGAACGCGGATTCATTTAGATGTTACGTGCCTAACGACAGATGCTTAAGAATTGTACTTTCCCATATCAGCGAGAGTTTTACATTATTCTCAATCCCATAAGTCCTTTCTGGTTGGTGGTGATAGCCCGGCCGCAATGGAGAGATGTTGGGGGAAGAGGAAGAGTAGAAAAATAATTTGGTTACCAGCTGAAGATTATTGGGTGTCTTCGTTGTGTCCACTCACTTGTACGTCCGGTTCTTTGGAGCGGCTTTTATTGACGCGAATGTATTAGCTTTAATCTACCTACTGATGATTACAATTGAAGCAAAATTTAAACAATGTTATTATGAGTAACCTAAGCGCATATAGCTTTTTTTTTGAATTGCCACTTTATACTAAAATTAAAATACAAGCAGATAATAGTTCAGATTTTCTTAAATTAATGAATTTCACACAAAAAGTTGACGCGTATAATCCAATCCTTAAGGAAAATTCTACTTTTCAAATATCGAGGGAAAATAACGGAAATACGCAAAGTAGTAAAATTTCATTTTATGAAGGGATGCACATGTTTAAATTAATCTGTGTAAGAAATGGCTATAAAATATTTTGCTTTGCCTATTTAGAAACTTTTGAAGAAGACGGCTAGTTCCTCTTTTGTGAGCCACAAAAGAATACTTCCTATTGGATAACCTTTATAAACACTGTCCCATAATTTCAGAATATCGCTTTTGTCCCAAACAAAAGGCCTTTGAAACTTTGGGAGTTTAATATCTCCAACTTTAACTCCATTTACTAGTTGTTCGATTCTTAAGATTTCAGGGCTGGGGTCTCTATATTTCATTTATGATGATTGTGTTGTTTAAATTTACTGTTAACGTTATGGCGCCCATCGGAAAAGCGGATTTGGAAGCCCTAAACTGTCTGTCAGCACTGAACTTTAGATGAAGCACAAAGCTTCATTTAACCACTGAGTCCGATTTTTACCAAACGCGTGTTATGGGCTGCGTTCATTGTCATTCGCCTTTAATTTGTCTTTTGAAACTAATTGCTAATTCATCAACCAAACTTATAAATTCTTGCTTTGTCTGTGCGTTTTGGTTTATAACTCTCCTTATTTCATTGTCATTTACTCCATAGTTTTCAAATTCATGAACTTGTTTATTTCGTAATGAGATTAATGTCATTTTACCAAATTCAAACTTTCCGAAATTATCAAGTATTTTTATAAGGTCTTTATAATGCCTGTCCTCAATTAGTAAAGCACTTTTTTCTACTATAAGTTTAGTTGACTTAAGCTGCTTAGAGAAGTTTTTTACTTTCTGAATTTCTGCACGTTCCCATAATTCTTCACCTATACTTTTTAAATCGCAAAGACTCTTCCATAAGTCGTTATATAAGTTGAATTGATGCTCTGAATATCGTAAAAAAAGTACCTTTGATTTTTCAAGGTCAGTTTTCTTAATTTCAATTTCAGTTTGATATTTTGTTTTTAGTCCTTCAAGTTCTTCTTGATATTTCGCCTTGTCCTTTTCCAAAAGTTTATTGGCAAGTCTGTCCCCAAACCACTTTGCCAGTCCAATTACAATAACACTTGTTCCACCGACTGAAACTACAATTGCTCCTAACCATTCTAATGCTGTTTTAATGTCGAAATTATTCATTGTTGTCGTCTTCTAATGTTGGCCATAATGGAAAATATTGCCGAAGTGCAGGAAATAAGATTGCGTCATGCCTGATAATTGAAGCCAAATTTATATTTAAAAGATGATGATATGCAATTAGCTAAATTCATAATGTCAAGCTTGCAAGTGTCGGAACAA
>JBKJRY010000216.1:0-11987 GCA_046593045.1 Chitinophagaceae bacterium
AAAAATCATCATCCAATTTTACAGGGAGCTCTATTCTAAAAAAGAAGCCAAAGGCAATGGAAACTCAATACAATCAACAAAGGTATCTTTACAAATAAAACGTTTAGGACACTATTGGTTTTAGATAGGAATTTATTATGTTTAAAAAGTTACCAATGCAACTCATAAAACATGGTGTGCTGCCAGCAATTTTGTTTTGTATACCACTTATTTTTTTTATAAGTAATGAAAGTTTTTCAAGGGCATGGTTACTATACCTTGGTAAAGCGTTATTTCTTTGCTATATCTTTTTATATCTTATCTTATTTTCTAAAAAAAGTGATGTTAGCCATACACCTGCAAAAGCAGGCTTATCCATTACGTTCTTTGGAGTTATTATTTCAGTTATTCTTACGATTATTTCCATAATTATATTTGCTCCCGGATTATTTGATATAGGTTCAAGTGGATCAACGCTTAAAAATGCTCCGGCGACTTTTTTGCAGCATAATACAACGGGTTCTATATTTATGTTATTTGCAAGCGCTATTGTGGGAAATCTTATCGCGGGCTCATTTTCATCCGTATTGGCTGCAGGATTAATTAAACAAAGCCAGGTCCGTGGTAAGTGATTAATTATTGATAATGTAGAAATATATTTCTACAATAATCGCGGGTCAATAAATCTTTACAAGGCAACATTCTCGATTTTATTTCCCACCTTAACATTCCACCAGTAAGTAAATTTAAGCATCAAAGCCCGGTTACGAACTGAAAAGGGAGCAGGTAAATAATTATCGGTGTAAACTATAAAGAGGTCAGATGCAGGTTTATAACGCCATTGAAATCTTGTATTCAGGTTTATATTATCCATCTGTTCGTTATATTGAACAAAAGTGGTGAAGAATAATTTGTTGGTCATTGTCAAATCTACCCTGGGGCCAACAAGCCAGAATTTGGTAAGATTCCATGGTGCTGGTAGGCTAATGCTATTATAGGTTACATTCAATCCGAGGCTTACATAAGGCTGAACCCTGTAACCGACATCAGCAATTATATTGTACCGGCTGCCGTTGGCATAGTACCCGCCAAAGCGTGATGATAAGCCGTAAGTAAAAATACTTTTTGGTTTCGAAATATAATCAAAGCCGAATGCCTGCCAACTATGTTTGGTACCTCTCGCCAAAGTATCTTTCTTGAAATTAGTCGGGTCAAAGGGCTGCTGAAGTTCTACATAATTGTGTGATACCCATGGAGCGAATGTGCTCTGATTTCGAAAATTGAAACTATAAGCAAGGTATGATTCGTCATCCGTACGCCGTAATGATTCATTCATATACAATTCATAAGACAATTTTGGCCCGTGCGATAAAATTTTTCCTCCGTGCGGAAAAAACAAATACCCGGCCTGCGGGTTTATTTTTATGTAGGCATTGCGTGGCACATAGCCTACTTCAGCATTGTAATTCTTACCCACATATTCCTGTTGCCACAATAGCACCCACCTGCGGCTATTGTATTTGAGGTGTGCTGCATGTACTAAATCCTTTCCCTGCTTTCCCGGGGTAAAAGATTTTAGAAACATTACCTTCCCTGTCCATACATTGTTTGATGAAGCGAGGTTGTATTCAATACCCGCATTCCTGTTGTATGCAGAGTACACAGGTTTACCTGAATCTGCTCCAGGCCTGTAATTCAAAGATTGTTTATTAATAAAAATAAATCCAATATTCGATCTTGAAAACACCCTTCGTTGTACTGAGGCTACAATAAAATTTTGTGCCGGCAAACCTGTTTCACCTACACTGCCGGTCTGCATATCCATAGCGCCTATCCTCCAGTTTTTATCAGGTTTGCCGCTTATTCTTGCACCAAAATTGATCGGCACACCCAGCCCGATTCTTCTGGAAAAAAACGGCCTGATGGTAGTATATCCAAAGTTGGCAAAGAGGTCACCATTTTCTAAAAAGAATTGCCGCTTTTCAGGGAAAAACAATTCAAAGCGATCCAGATTGGTTACCTGCCTGTCTATTTCAACTTGTGAAAAATCGGGATTAACAGTCAAATCCAAATTGAGCGAAGAGCTAATAGCGATCTTGGCATCCAGCCCCACATCGTTCCGGTATTTAATTTTCTGGTTTGTAAAATAATCTTTGCTAAAACCTCCCAAAACATAAGGTATCAGGGAAATATTGGCGCCTGATGCAGGAGGAGCTTCGTCCCAAATAAGGTTCCCGGTATGAGCAAGAGACGCTGTCGGAAATTGCCTCGACACAGGGGCCCACGAACTCTTCTCAGGCGCCCTTAAATCATTACGGCTAAAATTGATGCCCCATGTCGTTGTCCCATGTTTGTAACGGATACTAGAGAAAGGAAGTGCCATTTCAAACACCCACTTATCTTTATAATTTTTCACTTTCGATGTCCATTTGTTATCCCAGTTAAGGTCTACACTACCTCCATTATACATGGTACCATCCCATTGAGCACCTGCGGCATTTGCTCCAAAAGAAAATCCGTTGGTGAGATCATTAAACGGATCCATGAATAACAGGAAATTGTCGTTTTTGACAAAGTTGAAATCACGCCGCAATGATTCTACAAAATAAGGACCCGGAATAGGATTGAAACATGTTGCTATAAGATAAAGGTTCTTATCATCGTAGCACATTCTTACTTCCGTTTTTACATTGGCAAGAGAGGTGTCCATTGGAAGAACCATAAAGAAAGCCGAGGTTGCTTCAGCATTCTTCCAGGCTTCGTCGTCTGCTATTCCATCTACTTTTATAGGAGAGGAAGCCCTGTGGATATGAAGCTGAATGGATGCATTCTTTTTTTGAGCTGATAATTTAGCATGACCGAAAAAAAGAAAAACAAAGAAGAATAATAGCATTCTATTCGAAATGCTATAAAGGCATTTATTCAACACAAATATTTTAAAGAAATTAAAAAAATGAGATAGGAAGGTACAATCAAAAGCCCCATCTCTTTATAATTTTTAAATCTTCTTTGGAGCATTCGAGTGGTGTCTTTCCCTGGTAAGATTCCTGTTCAATAATAAATTCAGTTGTGCCACCCGATTTTTTAGCCAGATCAACTATTTCTTTTACTGGTAAAATTCCTTTGCCCAGGATAGTACTTTCATGGTTATCATTCATCTCTCCTTTACCCGCGACTTTTATTTCGTCTTTCACATGCATGCTTTCAAATCTACCGGGATGCTGTTTTATTATTTCCAGTGCCCTTCCTCCGGCGCCGTACATATTACCAATGTCAATCTGCTGGGCAACGAGTGCAGGATCAGTTTTCTCCAAAATAATGTCATAAATCTTTTTACCATTCAATGAATATTTAAATTCAAAATCATGATTGTGATAGCCAAATTTTAATCCTGATTTTTTACAAAGCTCACCACATTTATTAAATACATCCAGGAAACCAATCAGGTCATCATAGTTTTCCCGGAGGCCCTCGTCAAGCCACGGACTTATTACGTATCGTTGTCCGACCGTTGCAGCATCGGTTACAGTTTGCTTCCATACATCAGTAAAATCATTGCTCGCGGCATTCCAATCACTGGCATTCATTACCGTATGGCCGCTTGGCATTTTTAAGCCCAGATCATCCAGCACCTTTTTAAATTCAGATGGGGTATAGCCATAAAATTTACGATCAACGTAGTTGGCATGTTCAACGTTTTTATATCCCATTGCGGCTAATTGCTTCAAAGTACCTAATGGATCCTTTTCCATATCATCCCTCACGGAATACAATTGGATACCCAATATTGTATTTACTGCATTGGCATTTGCAAATATATTGTTTGGCAAAAGCATAGCACCTGCAACTGACATGGAACTGATTACGAGAAACTTTCTTCTTGATAATTTCATATTATGTAGTTTTTAAGCTGGAGAAAATTATATTGTTAATGATTTGTAATGAATTGTCCAGGAATTTTATTCAAATGTATGCTCCCCAGCGTTATCATACCATGCAATTTTTTGAATCGCTTCATGTGGCTTGCCGATAATCGTTGCATAAAGCTCCGGTCTTCGTGCGTTCTTATACCTGAACCCCCCCGCATTAGCTATCTTGCCTTTGTCAAAAGTTGCGGTTACTACATCATTTCCCAGTGTTCTGCATTCCGCGAGAATATCTCCAAAAGGATCAACGATCATAGAGCAGCCATTCTTAAGCTGATCGTCATCCATGCCAATCGCATTGGAAAAAACAGCATACAATGCATTATCGTAAGCACGTGAAGGAAGCCACTTCATTAGCCAGGCCCGGCCCTTCATTCCATCAAATTCCAGGCGCAGGGAAGTAGGATCAATTTCTTTATTTTTCCATAAAAAGGGATCAACAAAACCAGCACCGGGCCGTGGTGATGGAGTGCACATAGTTACGTGGGGCATAAAAAGAATATCGGCACCTAACAGGCTTGTGGCCCTCACATTTTCAACGATGTTGTTATCGTAACAAATGAGGATTCCGCATTTCCATCCATTTAAATCAAATATCGTGTAGCCATCTCCGGGAGTTATGGAAGGATGAATAAAAGGATGTAATTTCCGGTGCTTTGCAATGAGGCCATTCCTGTCAACACATACATAAGCTTTGTAAATTTTATCTTCTTTGTCTTTTTCAAACAGGCCTGCTAAAATAGAAATATTGTATTTCGCGGCTATCCCTGTAAGTATTCCAATGCTTTCGCCTCCGGGAATATATTCCGCTATTTCCATTAATTCTTCTTTAGAAAGGTGACGTGCAAATGAGTAACCTGTGATACTGCACTCATGAAACGCAACTGCGGAGGCTCCTTGCTCTGCCGCTATTTTGCTTAACGAATCTATAGCGTGCAGGTTATTCTTCTTATCGCTGCTCTTATGCTCAAACTGAGCTGTTGCAATCTTAATATTGTCCATGAATATTTTATGGGTCAAAAAATTATCTGTTTTTGTCAACCTGCTTTAATCCTCATATTTTGGGGATCCCAATGAATTATTTCCTTTTTAAAATAGCTTTCATTGCAGGCTAAGCAGGGTGCCGCAGCCCTAAAACCAAACACGGCATCTTCCATAACCGGCTTACCGGTTCTTACACTATCAAAAAAATTAGTGTGATGTTCCAGATGTTCATCATAACCCTGTGGCGCCCTGAATACAATATCCTCTTTCTTTGGCCTTTTTTGTTCTTCCCCGGTATATTTTTGATTGTATTCTTTTACCAATTTATCCTGCATTTCTTTAGGATAAGTCGTTAATGAATCCCAGCCGCCAATACCCGGCGCTTTAGCCATAATATAGTGATGAACTTTTAATTCCTGCCCATCGATATCAATGGTTCCTTCATCTCCCACAAACCGTATTACTTCTAAACCGCCTGTGCCGCTAACAAAGTTTACCTGCAGTGTTAATTGAAACGGCGGATGCTCAGGCGTTTCAGGATACTGCATAATACCGGTCATCACATCAGGCACATTCCGGCCATCTTTCCAATAACTGAGTTGGCCTGATGAATAAATACTGGCAGGTCCTTTTGAATCTGTAATAACGTGCGTACCTGAAAGAAGATGAACAAAAAGATCACCGGCCACACCGGTTCCAAACTCACGGTAATTACGCCACCAGAAAAACTTTTTGGGATCATACGGTATGTTGCCCATGCCTTTTATGTACATGTCCCAATCAACAGTTTGTGGTGATGCGTCTGGAGGCATAGTATATTCCCAGGCTCCCAAAGCATCCTGTCGGTCATAAATTGCGTTTACCATATTAAGCTTTTCTATTTCACCAGACTTATACAACTCACGCGCCTTTTGATAAACGATGCTGCTTAAACGCTGGCTACCTACCTGGAAAGTTTTTTTGCTTGCCCTTTGTGCTTCAATAACACCCATCCCTTCACTGATATAATGAACCATTGGTTTTTCGCAATACACATGCTTTCCTTTTTGCAGCGCTTCTTTTGCAATGCGTGCATGCCAATGATCATCTACTGAAATTATAACTGCATCAATGTCTTTTCGATCTAAAATTTTTCTATAGTCGTTGGTTACAAAAATATCTTTACCATGCAATTCCTTTACCCTGTCCAGCCTGCCAGCATAAAGATCAGATGCAGCGACTAACTGTACGCCCGGAACTTTCAAGGCAGTATTTGTATTATTATTGCCCATAATTCCCATTCCAATAGCTGCTATGTTCACCTGGTCATTTGATGAAATTTTTTTTTGATATTGGATAATCCGCTCCTCCAGTTTTTCCCCTGCTGCAAAAGAAGCCAATGATCCGGCGCCAAGCGCCAGCGACGACCCTGTAATTTGTTTAATAAAATTTCTTCTCGATGAAGATGATTATTTTTTTCGCATGTAAATAATTTTAAGAGGTCTCAATCCCCGAGTTTAAAACTATGTAAGAAACAAGTAGTCCAAATTTCCCGGGAATAAATGTAAGATGTTTTCAAAAGAAATATTGTGAAAAAGTTTTTATGCTAAAATGTTCGCTGCCTTATAGTTTATAAAATAATTACTTGTTTCATTTATCTTTAATCAAATAAATCTCTTACGATGAAATGTATGGGTATCAAAAACTACTTTTTTTTCCTTTTTTTCCTTTTTTTCTTTTCATCACATGCATCATCACAAAATAAACCACTTGTGATTCCTTTGTGGCAGAATGGTGCTCCAGGATTTGAAAATCTAAGAGCTGAACCCGAAGAGCAAAAAGATTATTGGGTAAAAAATATTAATAATCCCTCTATCACCGCTTATTTTCCTCCCGAGGGAAAATCTAATGGAACAGCGGTAATTATTTGCCCGGGAGGCGGTCACCGGTTGCTGGTGATTAATGCCGAAGGTACAGAGCCGGCGCAGTTTTTGAACAATTTAGGGATTACGGCTTTTGTGCTAAAGTATCGTCTTGCAAGAGTGGAGAATTCACCTTACAAAGTTGAAATACATCCAAAAGAAGATGCCTACAGGGCAATGCGATTAGTGCGTAGCAGGGCAGCGGAATGGCATATAAATCCTGCAAGTATAGGTATGCTTGGATTCTCGGCAGGCGGTGAAGTGGTGTCTTTAGTTGCTTATGGTGATGGTAGCGGAAATGAAAATGCTGCTGATCCTGTTGACCGTTTAAATGGCAAGCCCAATTTTCAAATGCTTGTCTACCCGGGGCCGCTATTTATTCCAGATTCTGTTGGAACAGATGCGCCTCCTTTATTTATGTTGGCTGCGAATGATGATGCATGTTGTTCTGCTCCAATAGTAAAATTGCTAAAAGCTTATAGGGAAGCTAAGCTTCCTGTGGAAGTTCATTTATATCCACAAGGAGGTCACGGTTTTAATATGGGCAACCGTTCTTTGTTAGCCACTATAAAAGGCTGGCCTCAAAGAATGGCAGATTGGCTAAGTGACTTTATTATTAAGAAGTAGAGCCATGAATAATAAATCCCGGTTAAAACCAACTCGTCATACTAATCATAAACTGGAATTCCAGGGGTAACCTGGTTTAAATTTTATTTAATAACCTGTTATCAAAAGGAAGGTATGAACTGGAAACAACTTATTGATCCTTTAAACAGCCTCCCTCTATCTTCATTAGTTGCCCTTGTTCCCATACTTTTTATTTTCTGGGCGCTGATTATAAAAAAGATGAAAGGCTACCAGGCAAGTATATACGCCACTGCTATAGCTGTTTTAATTGCGATTGTAATCTACAAAATGCCAGTTAAGCTTGCATTACTTTCAACAGCTAACGGTGCGCTGTATGGTTTATTTCCTATATGTTGGATCATTATTTCAGCAGTATTTTTATTTAATCTTACTGAGAAAAGCGGCCAGTTTTCTGTTATAAAACATTTCATGGCCTCCATTACGCCAGACAGGAGAATACAGGCATTGCTGATCGCATTCTCTTTTGGTGCCTTTCTTGAAGGGACTGCGGGTTTCGGGGCGCCTGTTGCAATTACCGCGGCAATGTTGGTTGGCCTGGGATTTAATCCTTTGTATGCTTCAGGTATTTGCCTTATTGCCAATACAGCACCTGTAGCGTTTGGTTCTATTGGCATACCAATAACGGTAGCATCCCAGGTTTCTTCGATTCCGGAAATGGCAATTTCGCAAATGGTAGGAAGAACGCTCCCTGCATTGTCGTTGATACTTCCTTTTTACCTCGTTGTTTTAATGTGCGGATTAAAAAAAACAAAAGAAGTGTTGCCTGCTATTTTAGTTTCAGGCCTTTCATTTGCAATATTGCAATGGGCGGTCTCTAATTTTATAGGACCCGCATTACCTGATGTTATTGCAGGCATTGGTTCAATTATATCTCTGGCGGTATTTTTAAAATTCTGGAAGCCAAAAAAAACCTGGCGGTTTCCCAATGAGCCCGCCCCAACTATTGATACGGATGTTACCTACACTAAAGGTGAAATTACAAGGGCATTGTCCCCATTTATAATGTTAACTATAATAATTATAGCATGGGGAATGCAACCTGTTAAGGAGCTACTGAATAACGTCGGATTTCTACAATTTGAAATACCAGGTCTGCATAATGTAATTATTGACCAAAATAATCAGCTGATACCCCATATTTTTAAGTTGAATTATTTATCGGCCTCGGGAACCGCAATTTTTATCGCCGCAATTATTTCTATACCTATGATCGGTTTAAAATTCAGAGAAGGCCTGCAGGTTTTTATTTCAACTTTATACCAGTTAAAATTTCCAATTATTACAATAGCGGCAGTCCTTGCATTCGCCTATATTCTTAACGATTCCGGAATCACCATTACTATGGCTGAAACTCTTGCTGCCACCGGTATATTGTTTCCATTCTTTGCTCCTTTGCTGGGGTGGCTTGGGGTGTTTATCACGGGCTCTGATACTTCATCAAATGCATTATTCGGTAAACTGCAGGCCGCAACTGCAACCACGATTGGCGTTGATCCGGTGGTAACCGTGGCCGGGAATATATCAGGTGGAGTTGTCGGTAAAATGATTTCCCCGCAATCTATCGCTGTTGCCGCCGCCGCGGGAAACCTTATTGGTAAGGAATCCGAATTATTCCGGTTCACCGTAAAACACAGTTTTATAATGTTATTCTTTATTTCTGTGATCGTATTGGCACAGGCATATTTAATAAAGTGGATCATTCCGGTTTATCATAAAGCAGGGGCTATAATACAAGTAGTTGCTCCTGATTTTTCAAAGGGATATATTTCTCTGTTAGTGCTGTCAATGGCGATAGTTATCCTCGTTGTTGCTATGGTTAGAATCGGTAAAAAAAAGAATAAAATTAATGTAAAAACTAATTTGTGATATGAAAATTGTTGTATTAGATGGCTATACTTTAAATCCCGGTGATATAAGCTGGGATGCCCTACACGAATTAGGAGAAGTAATTATATATGACAGAACATCGGTTGAAAACATACCAGAACGCTCAAAAGATGCAGAAGTTATCCTTACTAATAAAACCCCTTTGAATGCTGAAGTTTTATCAAAATTACCTTCATTAAAATATGTAGGTGTACTTGCAACGGGGTATAATATAGTTGATACAGCGAAGGCGAAGCATATGGGAATTGTGGTTTCTAATGTTCCTGGCTACGGCACGAGCTCGGTTGCACAGCTTACTTTCGCCCTGCTTCTTGAACTTTGCCATCACGTGCAATATCACAGTGATGTTGTGAGAAATGGAAAGTGGAGTCGCTCGGCTGATTTTTCCTTTTGGGATTTTCCTTTGGTCGAACTTTCCGGTAAGACAATGGGTATAATTGGTTTCGGATCGATTGGTAAAAAGGTAGCGGATATTGCAAGTGCTTTTGGTATGAATATTCTTGCCACAAGCCGAACACATAGTGATCAATCCGATCGAACGAATTTTGAATGGGCAACTCTTCCTGGGTTATTGGAAAAATCGGATGTGGTAAGCTTACACTGTCCTTTGGTTCCTGAAACACAGGGATTGGTCAATAAAGAAAGCCTTGCGAAAATGAAACGTTCCGCTTATCTCTTAAATACCTCGCGCGGTCCGCTTATTGTAGATGAGGACCTGGCAAATGCACTGAACAACGCTGTAATAGCGGGGGCCGGTATCGACGTTCTTACCGTTGAACCGCCCTTAGAAAACAATCCATTATTTAAAGCCAAAAATTGCATCATAACACCTCACATAGCATGGGCAACAAAAGAAGCAAGGGAAAGACTAATGAATATGGCGGTAAATAATTTATCAGCATTTATCGTAGGTAGACCGGTTAATGTAGTAAATCAATAAGAAAGCAAATCTAAATTATCCATGCGAATCCTCATCGCACCAAATGCATTTAAAAATAGTCTTGATGCCAAGGCGGTGGCTATGGCTATTAAAGAAGGCCTTGAACAAAGTAAGCTTGAATGTACTTGCGAATGTTTCCCTGTTGGTGACGGCGGTGATGGAACGGGTGAATTGATTATTAATAAATGCGAAGGAACTACAGTACATGATGAAGTGCATGACCCATTGGGAAGAAAAATCCCAGCTTCATTTGGAATTATAGAAAATGGGCGAACTGCGATTATTGAAATGGCGAATGCCTCAGGAATACGATTGTTGCGAAAAGAAGAATTGAATCCTTTGCAGGCTATGAGCTTTGGTACGGGTGAGCAGGTCAGACAGGCCCTGGATATGGGCGTGGAAAAAATTGTAATTGGTATGGGTGGCTCTGCTACCGTTGATGGAGGAATTGGAATTTTAAAAGCATTGGGCGTTCGTTTTCTTGACGCAGATGGCAAAGATTTAAATATTCTCCCGCAGGATCTTGAGAATCTCGCGAATGTTGATGTTTCAACTATTGATAAAAGAATATTGAATTGTGAAGTAATCGTTCTTTGTGATGTAGATAATTTTTTATTAGGCGAGCAGGGTTCAGCCGCCATTTTTGGTCCACAAAAAGGCGCCTTAGCCCAGGCTGTAAAGCAACTTGACTCAGGGCTTACTAAATTAACGCACGCAGGGGAAATGGTTACAGGCAAGGATATGTCAGCCATTAAATACGGAGGTACTGCAGGAGGTGCCGCTGCCGGCTTATATACTTTTTTAAATGCAAAGCTGGTGAATGGCATTGAATATTTTCTCACACTTACGGGATTTGATAGGGCCTTGGAACGAACGGATCTTGTGATTACAGGAGAAGGAAGTATTGATGAGCAAACACTCCAGGGAAAGGGTCCTTTTGGCGTAGCAGAAAGGGCAAAGCGAAAAGGATTACCTGTTATTGCTCTTGCGGGAAGGGTACCGTTAGAAGAAAATATTAATTTGAAAAAATATTTCGATGTGTTGTTGTCCATAGGCCATCAACCTGGAAATCTAAATAGTGCATTAGCGGAGACTAAAAAAAATCTTTTCAGAACATCGGGAGAGTTAGGAAATTTATTAGCATTAGGAACTTACCTGGGAGAATAAAAGAAGAGTAGAGGTCCAGGTGCAGAGATATTAAGTTTTTACCCGATTACCTTTTTAAACCATTTCATCTTCCCTTTAAAAGGAGGATATTTTAAAGAAGGATCAAACCACGTTGCTGTTTTTAAAACAGGCTTCGCATGCGTAAAAACGTTGAAAGTGTTTTTGCCGTGATAGGCGCCTGTACCGCTGTTTCCAACTCCTCCGAACGGCATGTGTTCATTGGTAAAATGCCATATGGTGTTATTGATGCACCCGCCGCCAAAAGAAATTTTTTTTATCCATTCTTCCTCAGTGCTTTTGTTTTTTGTGAACAAGTATAATGATAAAGGGTTTTTATTTTGCTTTACTATTTGCATAGCATCTTCCGTTTTAGCAAACACTAATACCGGTAATACAGGGCCAAAGATTTCTTCATTCATCACAGCATCATGTATTGTTACGTTTACAAGAATTGTTGGTTCAATGTATAAGGTGTCCTGATTAGTTTTCCCACCATAAAATATTTTTCCTGCCTCCAGGTAGCTTGAGAGCTTTTTGAACCGGCTCCTGTTAATG
>JBKJRY010000222.1:0-9380 GCA_046593045.1 Chitinophagaceae bacterium
GCAGCTTCCTTCAGATTTTATCTCACGATAAACACCCTTGCTTTGGACTAACAGTTCCCGTTAGATGGCCTGTTCAGGACTTTAACCTTAAAGAACAATGGCATGCATGGCGCACAATAAAAAGGCCCTATGCTTGCGCATAAAGCCCTTATGTCAACTTCAACCGAAAAAATTGCCTAATCAAATATGCATTACAAAAGCATAACTCTGGAAACCTTGTTTTATGATTGCTTCAGAAGCACTATCATTTAGTTTTTCAATCCTTTGTTCAAGTTTTTCTTTGGCTTCCCTTAAAGAGTCTCTCATTTTAATGATTTGTTTCTCTTTTATCTCCTTCAGGGAATCAACAGATTTTTGAATTTTTTGAATTTCCTTTTCTTTAATCACCCTGAGCGAATCTTCCTTATTATTTGGATCGTAGCGGTAATTGTCCTGGTCCCCGCCAGGAGGTATCGAATAGTTTCTCTTGTTTTCCTGCCCTGAGCGCCAGTCATTGTTACGCCTGTCCACCTCATTTGCAGGTATACCATCTAAAGTAAATAATCCACCTTCTTTCATTACATACTCCACACCGTATTCGAAAGGAAAATCATCGTCTTCCCATTTGTACCAATTATTATTATCCCATGGTCCATTCACTCTTATATTCCGGTTGTGAGCAAAATTTTTATTTATCTTAATGTGCTTTCCTTCGGGCACATATACTATAACCATTACACTTTGATTCCTGAATTTATCAGTTGTATTAATTGCTATCGCCTTGTCTATCATCAACAAAGAGTCTTTTTGAAAAACTGTATAATTTATAAGAGATGCTAATGTATCTGCATTTCTTCTTGTGTTTCCATTACATGCTTTAATTATAGCAACCTGGAAACTATCTGTAGGAGATTTTTCGATTCTAACTCTCACATTGCCAATGTAGGCAGTATCCTCGTCAAACGTGGCAAAAGGCTCAAGCCGAAACCAGGTATTGTTTCGTGAGTATTTATTATAATCAAGAGAATTTACTTCAAGGCTATTAATCCCCGGATTTACCAAATCTATCCTTTCTTCATTTACAGAGCTTGTTCTTCTAAAGTCTTGTCCAACGGAAAATAACAGGGAAACAAAACAGATTATACCCAACACCCAAAGCCCAAGAAAGGAGTAGCGAAAAATACGATTGTGACTTTTAACTTTTGCTATCCTCCTGATAATAAATGTAATGATACCTATAACAGGAACTCCGATGAAAAATATAAGTGATCCCCAGGCAAGAAAACTTTGCCATCCGTCTGTAAGTACAAAGCTTTTTAAAGGAAATAAACCAATGGACACTACAGCCAGGGAAAACAAGGCAATAATCAACGCCAGCGCTATACAACCTAATATGAAATATGCAAATATTTTAAATAGTGTGACAATTATGTTCCCGATTGCCCCGCTTGTTTTTTTGGCCGCATAATGCACTTCCTTTCCCAAATCCCCACTCTTTTCTTTTGCCATGCTTCCAACCTCCTGGCTCATTTTAGTTACCCTTTCCTGCACGCCTTTCATTTCCTCTACAACGGATTTCTTTATAGAATTGAGGTCAATTTTTTCACCCTTCATCTCAAGTTTTTCAGAAGTAGTGCTTGCCTCAGGTATTACCAGCCATAATATGATATAGATAATTAAAGTGCCGGGACTAAAAGAAAAGCTTAAAAAGTTCGGAAATGTAAGTGGCCCGATATGTCCCCAGCGGAAAAAGAATGAAATAAATGGAATTAGAAAAAATACTCTTGGAATCCATGAATTTACATTAAAATAACTTCCAATTCCACTGCATACGCCGCCAAGTATTTTTTCATCGGGGTTTCTGTAAAGCCTTTTACGCACCCCGTTTACCAGCACATTGCTTCCGGGAACAAAAATCCATAATAGTATGTAGGCGAGGAACCCGATTCCTGATACTATGAAGATGACCCTAACAATTACCGGGTCGATACCTAAATAAGCCGCTATCCCGCTACAAACACCTCCGAGTATTTTGTGATTCTCATCACGATATAATCTTTTGCCTTTAGTCCCCATTCTTGAATAAAAACTCTCATTGGTTCCCTCTTTCTCTCCCGGGGCTTTTTTCTCGCCAACTTCAGCTTCTTCAAAGTCTTCCGGGCGACCTATATTTTTAAAAATAACATTTACGTCATCATCGGTTATACAAGTAGATCCGCCTTTTATTTTTTCCTGGAATAGTTCACTTATGCGACTCTCTATATCATTTATGATCTCATCCCGACCTTCTTCCTCTGCAAAATAAAGTCGGAGGCTTTCAATGTATTGCTTTAGCAATTCATACGAGGTTTCCTCAATCGGAACTACACTACCCTGGAAATTTATATTAATTACTTTTTTCATAACTAAGTCTGTTTTTGATTGTTGAAGTTGATTTAATGGTTTTCATTTTGTTTTCCCGTTATCGCCTCTACAGCATTAGCAAGCTCAAGCCATGTGGACTCAAGTTCTTTATAGAAATCAGCTCCCTTATCAGTAAGAGAAAAATATTTTCTTGGCGGGCCGCTATTGCTTTCAACCCACCTGTAAGTGAGAAACTCTGCATTTTTTAACCTCGTCAATAGTGGATAGAGTGTTCCTTCTAATATATAAAGATTGGCTGCCTTCATTTTATCAATGATATCACTGGGATAAGCTTCACCTAATTTTATAATAGATAAGATGCAAAATTCCAAAACCCCTTTTCGCATTTGGCTTGCTGTATTATCAATGTTCATATTTCGAATTTTTTATTAGAAGTTCATTTTCTAAGATTCTTTTACAAATATATACATAAATATAATACTATGCAATACATAATACCTGCTTTTTTAAAGTAGTTGCCAATAAACGTTTCTAAAGAATGCCAAGAAACCTCGTTCAGAAAGGATTAGCGTGATTTTCGATTTTTTTTTATTTGTTTAAAATTGTATAAGCGGCAAGATTTAATGAAGGCTGGTAGTTAATTTTGGAGATTTGCTAAATTCGTGGCCGATATTTAATTATTAAGTCTTAACTATTTTTTAAAACTTACTCATGCAGGAAATAACGTCTAATATTCAAACTTTAAATATGAATAAACTTCTTTATAGCCTGTTTTTGGTGCTTTTTTTCATGGCATCATGCAGATCTTCCCGGAATTCCATAACCAGTACACAAGAAGATAAGCTGCTCCTGGCAGCCCTAAAAAAATTAGACAAAAATTCTAGTGACACAACACTTCAAAACTCATTCAGCAACCTTTATCTCGAGGCCGCTAAAGTGCACCTGGACAATATCGATATTTATAATACACTCATCGATGTTGCCAAATGGAATAAAATCATCAAAGAATACGAGTCATTACAGCGATTAACGGATGTTATTAATAGTTCAGTTACAGCAAAAAGACTGGTAAAGGCGCCACCCTATGGGGGCCAAATCAGTGTAGCAACACAAAATGCCGCTTCAGACTACTATAATATTGGTGTGAGTTATTTGCAAAATAATGATAAGGAATCTTTTCATAATGCTTACCTGGCATTTAAGAAATCCCAGGAATTTGATCCGGTATATAAAGATGCCAAAAGGCAAATGGATGTCGCTTTACAAAATAGTATTCTCAATGTAGTTGTAAATCCGGTTACCGATAATTCTTTCTATTACAACAATGCAGGATGGAATAGCTACGGTAATAGTTTTAACAATGATTACCTGCAACGAAATCTTGTAAGAGATCTGGGTGGAGATTATAACAAAAACGCTGCCGTCCGTTTTTATACTGACCGAGAAGCCGATAATGCAGACATTAATCCTGATTTGATTGTTGATCTTACCTGGCTCAACCTTGATGTGCCTTCACCGTACACATCGCAATATTCAAGAAATGTAAGCAAGCAAGTAGAAAAAAGCCGTGATACATCAGGGCATATTATTTATGAAACAGTTACAGGCACTCTTTATATTACTAAAAAGTATTTTACAGCTACCGGCGATCTGGAAACCAGGATAACAAATGCAGACACCCGCAACATTGTAGATTCAAAAAGATATACAGCACAATTTAACTGGCAGCTGGAGTATGCTTCTTACAGGGGAGATTCAAGGGCCTTAAGTGGCAATGATCTCCCAATGTTAAACAACACTAATATCCAGGTTCCCAGAAAAGAAGATATACTCAATGAGTTGTATCAAAGAATTTATCCACAGGTTAAGAATGGAATCTATAATTCTGTTCGATGGTAAATACTATTAACCGTTATTTGAAAATATTATAAACAGCGAAACTCATTACATAAGCAAGCCCTGTCATATAAAAAAGTTGAATAGTTGGCCATTTCCAACTTCGTGTCTCCCGTTTCACAACAGCAAGTGTACTCATGCATTGCATGGCTAGTACATAAAAGATCAATAGCGAAAGTCCTGTTGCCAGGTTATATACTTTGGAACCATCAGGCCTTACTGCCGCATTCATTTTTTGTCTGAGTGTGGCATTATTTTCATCTTTATCATCCCCTACACTATATAATGTGGCCATAGTACCAACAAAAACTTCCCGGGCGGCAAAAGATGTTATTAAGGCAATACCGATTTTCCAGTCATAACCCAATGGCATGATAACCGGTTCAATCACTTTACCCAATATCCCGGCGTAAGAATTTTCAAGAAGCTCAGTTTTTTTTATTTTATTGATTTCTTTGGTTCTGCCGGGTTGTTCCTGTGCAAGCTTTTCATATTTATTTGAAACATTTTCCATTTTGCTTGGTGGCCCATATGAACTCAAAACCCAAAGCAACAGGCTAATCACCATGATGACTTTCCCGGCATCGTATACAAATACTTTAGCCTTTTCTATCATCGTATATACCATATTTTTCCAACGTGGGCCCCTGTAAACCGGAAGCTCAAGTATAAAGAAGCTCTTTTCGCTGCTTTTAATAAACCACTTCATTACGTAGGCCGATAGCAAAGCCATTATTGTTCCCAGCAGATACATAGTCATCATAACAATTCCCTGTAAGCTCACGAACCCCAAGAACATTTTATTTGGAACTACAAGTGCTATGAGAATTGTGTAAACCGGCAATCTCGCACTGCAACTCATAAGAGGTGTGCACATAATTGTGAGTAACCTTTCTTTTTTATTTTCAATATTTCTTGCGCTCATTATAGCCGGCACAGCACATGCAAGACCACTTATCATTGGCATCACGCTTTTACCATTAAGACCAGCCTTTCGCATAATCCTGTCGGTAAGAAAACTGATCCTTGCCATATATCCTGTGTCTTCCAGGAGAGTGATTAACGCAAAGAGTATCATTATTTGCGGCACGAAAACAAGTATTCCGCTCAGGCCGGCAAGCACACCGTTTATTAAAAGATTACTAAACCATCCTTCATTCAAAATCTGTCCAAGCCAGCCACCGAGCTCTGCAAATAACCATTCTATTGCATTCATTGGGTATTGCGCAATTAAAAATATACTCTGAAAAAGAGCGAAAAGTACAGCAAGTAAAATCACATATCCCCAGGTGCGGTGCAACAAAATATCATCCAGTTTCTGCGTAAATAGGGCCTTTTGGAGAGGATCGGCTTCAACTACTGTTTGCTGCATTATCGTTTTTATCTTACCATATCTCTGCAGTATCTCCTCGGCCTGTGTTTTTGTAGGATTAAAGGCGGTTTCAATTTCAATATTTTCGATAGAATCCTGTATCGTCTCGTCCAATTCAAAACTCTCATGATTGATCAGATAATGCAGGGCCCGGTAGTCACTTATTTCAGGAAATAAATTTTGCACTTTTGCTATGGCGTCAGGAGCCAACAATTTACTTTTAAAAAAATCCCGCTCAGGGATCTTTTCAGAGTTCTCCGCGATATCTTCGATTGCTTTGTTAAGCTGTACAATCCCTTTGTTTTTTCTTGGATTTACAGGTATTACCAAAACGCCCAATGCCCTTTCGAGGCCTGCTACATCAACCTGGATATTTTTATTTTTTGCTATATCCATCATGGTTAACGCAACTACTACGGGTCTTTTCAGATCAATTATCTGGGAACAAAAAAGAAGGTTTCTTTTTAGATTAGATGCATCTGCAACCAACACTATTACATCCGCTCTAATAGTAGTATCCTGGTCAATCAGCACTTTGTAAGACACCCATTCATCTCCTCTTTTTGGATATAAGCTATACATACCCGGGAGATCTATAATATTTCCGGTTAGATTTTCAGATATCTTACTGATACCCGTTTTCTTATCTACCGTTACACCCGGAAAATTTCCCACCTTTTGATTAAGCCCGGTAAGAGAATTGAATAATGAACTTTTTCCGCTGTTCGGATTTCCTACGAGAGCAATATTTAATTGTTTTTTCAAATGTTTCTTTGATAGCCTGTAAAATTAAACGGATCAAGGGCTTAGCCCTTACGATTTCAGAAAACAGATTAAATAATAAACAACACTTAACACATTCTCATTACAGGGCGCTGTAATTTATGACAAAATGATTTTATGAAAACAAACAGAAATGACCTGATTTATTCATAGTAAATTTGCAAAAAATACTCCCCCAAATGAAGAAATGCTTGTTTCTGATTTTATTTTATTGTCAGGTTACTGCGGCGCAAAGATTAAAAAAGTCTGATAGAGCTGTTATTGAAAACCTCAAAACAGAAATTGGATTTCTTGCCAGTGACCGTCTTGAAGGAAGAAGAACAGGAACACAGGGAGAGAAACTTGCTTATGAATACCTTTCTGAGCAGTTTAAAAGTATTGGCCTTTTGCCTAAAGGCGATGGAGACTCTTATTTGCAGGTATTTGAAATTAATGAGGGCAAACAGGTATTACCTTCCAGCCATCTTATTTTAAATGGAAAAAGCCTTGTTTATGAGGAAGATTATTTCCCGTTTATTTTTAGTGCTGAAGGGTTTGTTCAAACGAATGCATCTCCAGCCCTTCGGGAAAAGGGCAGGCCCTGGTTTTGGGATATTAAGGAGATAGCGGAACAGAATAAAAATAACCCTTATTTTGATCTTGAAGACGCCATAAAAAATAAAGCACTTGAATTTGGCAAAAAAGGTGCAACAGCTGTTATTGTTTATAATACTGGCGAAAAAGAAGAAGATTTAAAATTTGAATCTAAAGAAAAAGCTGAGCCAGTAAATATTCCTGTGTTATTTATAAAAAAAACCGCAGTGCAAAATTTTCTGGCAGATGCAACAAGCGATCTTGATATTGATATCCAAGTTGATATTGGTGACAAAATAAGACGCGGGCATAATGTTGCGGGATATATTGACAACGGTGCCGGTAACACGATAATAATTGGTGCACATTACGATCATCTTGGTTACGGTGAGGACCATAATTCTTTGTGGACCGGCGAACAATCTATTCATAATGGAGCGGATGACAATTCCAGCGGTACAGCTTCTGTTATTGAACTTGCAAGCATGTTGAAGAAATCTAAGCTGAAAAATAACAATTACCTTTTTATTTGTTTTTCGGGAGAAGAGCTTGGCTTGTATGGTTCCAAATACTTTACCGAGCATCCAACCATAAACCTTGATGCTGTTAATTACATGATCAATTCCGACATGATAGGACGATTAAATGATACAACACACAGTCTTGTGATTGGCGGGTATGGCACGTCACCGTCGTGGGGTAAAATAATCACGGCAAACAGAAAACCTTTTGAAATAAAACTCGATTCAAGTGGAATAGGCCCCAGCGATCATACTTCATTTTATCTTAAAAATATCCCGGTATTATTTTTCTTCACCGGACCTCACAAAGACTATCATAAACCTACTGACGATGTTGACAAAATAAATTTTTATGGGGAACTACAGGTTATAAAATATATATATGATGTGATAGGCAAAACCAATAAGCTTGGTAAAATTGCCTTTTCAAAAACAAAGGAGCCTAAGATGGGAGGAAGCCATTTCACTGTTAGTCTTGGCATAATGCCTGATTATACGTTTAGCGGAAAAGGAGTAAGGGCAGATGCAATAATTGATGGGAAGATTGCTCAAAAAGCAGGCATACAGGCTGGCGATATTATCACCAAACTTGGTGAATATGATTTTGCTGACCTCAATTCTTATATGGATGTTTTAAGCAAATTTAAAAAAGGCGATGCAACAACTGTTACAATATTGCGTGGAAATAAACCACTAATATTTGATATTGTTTTTTGAAAAGTTTATTTTTTGGGAAATTGCAATAATGAAACTACGAATTGATAACAATGTGATGGTAGATGAGTTTTTTGCAAACACACTCCTGTTAGGTATTGTAGCGCCGATTGAGCAATACCGCTTTTGCTGGCACTTAAATCAAATGCTGAATTTTGATTTCAGAATTAATAACAATATTGAAATCCAGCTAAATAAAAAGGCAAGAAAATATTTTTTTTCTATTTACGAAGATGGCGAACTTTCCGGAACGATAAAGCATTTTTTATACAACAACGAAGATGACGGAGAATACCTGTTGCCGGAGTTTAAGCATCTTGATTTTTTATGGCTTATAAAAGATAATGTGATGAGTAAAGATGAAATAAATATTCTTGTAAGTTCCATAAGAACTTTACCGGCAGTACAATTAATTACTGAAATGACAAACGAAAAAATAAAAAACAAACAGCACCTGATATTTTAATTTTAAAATTTAAAGAAAATGTGGGAAGAAAAAAATAATAAGCTTCACAAAAAATTTGTGTTCAAGGATTTTTCTGAAGCTTTTGCATTTATGATCCGCGTAGCACTTGCGGCGGAAAAAATGGATCACCACCCTAAATGGACGAATGAATACAATAAGGTTGAAATTTGGCTTTCAACGCATGATGCAGGAGATATAGTAACAGACAAAGATCACAAGCTTGCAAAAAAAATTGATTCTTTTAGTTCTTAGGAATTATAAAATTTCTCTCTTTCCTGAATTATATTTCCGCACGATTCCTATAAATGAAGCAAGCATCCAGGCTGTCTCCAAAACAATGAATGGTGTATAGTCAATTAAAAATGATGCAACAGCAGCAAGCCCGCTTCCAAAAAAATTCATAAAAAGGTACGTCTTGCTGTTCTTTGAAATCCTATTGAAGAGGATCAAAACAAATGCTATTAACCTGAGTTCGGGTTAAGAAGAATGGAAAAATGGGTGCATAAAAAGTAGAAAAACGGCGTGATTATTTCCTTATAAATAGTTGACAATCAATTTAATAAGTCAATTATGAACACACCGCTTTTCTCAGACAAAAGTTGCTGAAATTTTCGTGAAAGTTGATGATTTTTGTAACCATTTTGAAAATGAATTCAAAAGCCACAGTTTACCATCTACTCCAAGTGCTAAGAAACGTACCCGCAAGGCCACT
>JBKJRY010000223.1:0-3168 GCA_046593045.1 Chitinophagaceae bacterium
ATAAACAGTTATTGTTATTAATCCCAAATTTCGCAAACATCGAAAACCATAGGTAATGAGTTTCAGAGGGAGGAATAATAAATATATCCCTCCCTCTGAAACTCATTACCTATGGTTCTCGATGTTTGCGAAATTTGGGATTAATAACAATAACTGTTTATGTAACAATAATTTCGGTAATTTTAAAAAACCTTAATTTATGTTCTGGAGAAAATTCAATGGGGATGCAATTGAACTTCCCATAAAAAGCGCTGTAGAAAAAGCTATTCTGAGAGAAACTGCAGCTGGATTCCATTTAAAAGTTTGTATTGGTACCGACAGCCAGGTTAAAGGCAGTGAAACAGAGTTCGCGACTGTTATTGTTTTTTTGCGCGAAGGCCACGGTGGGTTTATGTTTATTCATAATGAAAAAACCAGGCATCAATACAGTATTAAAGAGCGAATGCTCGTTGAAGTAGCAAAAAGTATTGAAATCGCTTATGAACTTTGTGATCTTTTCACACAATATGATGTGGACATGGAAGTGCATGCAGATATAAATACCAATCCTCATTTCAAAAGCAACGAGGCGCTGCGTGAAGCAATGGGTTACATACTCGGCATGGGCTTCGCATTCAAAGCCAAGCCTGAGGCTTTTGCCAGTAGTAGTTGCGCAAATAAAGTAGTAAATTAATTTTACTGCCTTTGAATTGCGGGTCGTTTCAAAAAGATGCTGCCTCTTTTACTTATGAGGTTTTTAATTCATCATTCTTTTCTGAAATTAAATTCAAAATTTTTTCCCGTCCCGCTTTTTTAATTGAGCTTGTGACAAAATGCTGTGGCAAAAATTGTTGTCTCTCTCTCAGTTTTTCTAAAAATGATTTTACATTCTTGCTTACTATCCTTTGCTTTTCTTTATCAGATTTTGTAAATACCAGTGTAAAAGCCACATCCCATAAAACTAAATTTTGTATAAATTCAACATCAATTTTCTGTGGCGAATGACGTGAATCAATCAACACAAAAACATTAACCAGGTTTTCTCTTTTACGTAAATAGTTTTCAATCATTTGCTCCCACCTTCTCCTGCTGGATTGAGAAATTTTTGCAAATCCATAGCCAGGCAAATCAACAAGGTACCATTTTGTTTCATCTGAGTCGCCAGGCTTTGATGCGCTGGTTACTTCAAAATGATTGATCATTTGAGTTTTACCAGGCGAATTTGAAGTTTTAGCAAGCTTTTCATTATTGCAAAGCATATTGATCAAAGAAGATTTTCCTACATTGCTTCTGCCAATAAAAGCATACTCGGGCCTGTCCGGAGCAGGACATTTTTCAAACGATGGACTGCTGATAAGATATTCCGCCTTTTTAATGTGCATACTATTTGCAATATACAATACAAAAAATGTGAGAAGGGCGGGGTTGCAAAAAATCTAAAATAAAAGTGAAAGAATAGTTAACTCAGCACGTTATAAATTCAAAAAACTATCTTTGGCGCAATGAACAATTACGGTCATAATGCAGTAGTTCCCTTCAGGCATTCCACGGAAAGCAAAAAAAAGCAGGTGGAAAATATGTTTGATAAAATTGCTTTTCGTTATGACTTTCTGAATAGCTTTTTAAGCGCTGGAATTGATAAGGGCTGGCGCAGGAAGGCGATAAAACAATTGATTCCGTCACATCCAAAGAAAATACTGGATGTTGCCACAGGTACAGGCGATTTTGCGATAATGAGTTACAAAATATTAAGTCCTGATATAATCACCGGGATAGACATTAGTGAGGGGATGCTGGAAGTGGGAAGAAAAAAAATAGAAAAATTACACCTCGACGATAAAATCACATTGGTAAATGGTGATAGTGAAGCAATTTTTTATAGTGATAACTCGTTTGATGCAGTAACCGTGGCATTTGGGGTGCGGAATTTTGAAGATCTTGAAAAAGGGCTTTCAGAAATTAAGCGCGTATTAAAACCCGGCGGCAAAGTGGTGATTCTTGAATTTTCAAAACCATCGCTACCAGTCATAAAGAATTTATATCATTTTTATATGAAATTTATAACTCCCAATGTGGGAAAAATGATTTCAAAAAATAATGATGCTTATCAATATTTAAATAATTCTGTTCAGCATTTTCCTGAGAAAAAAACATTCATTCACATTCTAAACCAACTAGGATATAGAGACGCTTTTTACAAAACATTGAGTTTAGGTATATGCACAATTTATTGCGGAGAAAAATAGTTTCACTGATACTGTTATTCGTGTTTTGTTCTACGGCGTTAATGGCACAGCTACGCACTGTCATCAATCAGGAAGAGCATGATGATAAGCCATATCATTTTGGGATAAACCTTGGCTATAATAAGTCTCACTTTTCGTTTACCCATCATCCGCGCTTCCTGGAATATGATTCTATAATGGATGTGGAAAGCATTAACAGTACGGGAATAAATCTTGCATGGCTCGTAAACCTTCGTATTAGCGAACATTTTGACCTTCGTGTGCATCCGCTTGATCTTACCTTTTCAGAAAAGGCTTTTTTATACACTGAAAATTATACGCCTGATACAATGGTAACAAAGAAGGTTCAGTCTATTACTCTAAGCTTTCCAGTGCATATAAAATTTAGCAGTGATCGTATAAAGAATTTTAAAGTATACACAATCGCCGGTGGCAAATTTGATTATGACCTTGCCAGTAATGCCGGGGCTCGTAAAGCGGAGGACCTTATAAAATTAAAACGTTCTGATCTGAGTTTAGAAGTAGGAATGGGTTTTCATTTATATTTTCCTTATTTTGTTCTCTCCCCTGAAATAAAACTTAGCAGTGGGCTGGCAAACTTACATAGCCGTGATCCGGATCTTCGTTATTCTAATGTGATTGATAAGATTAATTCTAAGATGATAACTTTTTCTTTGACAGTGGAATAGTACTAGTAACCTGAGTTCGGGTTAAGAAGAATGGAAAAATGGGTGCATATAAAGTAGAAAAACGGCGTGATTATTGCCTTATAAATAGTTGACAATCAATTTAATAAGTCAATTATGAACACACGCTTTTCTCAGACAAAGTTGCTGAAATTTTCGTGAAAGTTGATGATTTTTGTAACCATTTTGAAAATGAATTCAAAAGCCACAGTTTACCATCTACTCCAAGTGCTAAGAAACGTACCCGCAAGGCCACT
>JBKJRY010000229.1:0-3589 GCA_046593045.1 Chitinophagaceae bacterium
CCCTGCAAAATCAAAAGCCCAAACCTTTTAAGCAAATTAAATTTGTAGTACACAAACCGCCACCAAAAAAACCTGAAACTGTCGCTATCGATCAATTTAGGTCTGGGTAGCTGCAATGTGGGTTTGCATTTTTAAACCCCAGGCTCACCTGAAAATCCCAGCATGCATCTTCACCACTATGTAATTTTGGTTTATCAGCTAATAAATTCAATAAAGTAAGCCGGGGTAAAAAACTTTCAAATAAAAATCGCGGAAATTTTTATATCCCAGGTGCTTCATTCTAATCATCTTCATTAATCCAGCGGCAGCTTTTTTGCATTTGTCTCCAGCCACATTTCAAATGATTGAAGCGATGGATTTAGTTCCCTTGAATAATTTACATCACGGGCTTCAGAAAATTCTTTTTCAAACTCCTGGTAATATTGAAACATGTTGCCGAGATCGTCAGCGCCCGGAAAACCAAAGCTCCTGTACATTTCAGGCGTTACAGCGTTATATTTAACTTCTTCGCCAAGCGCTTTGGAAAGAGCATCTGCCATCTCGCCGCAAGTAGGATCATCACCGGCAATTCCAACTCTTTTACCAACCAAAGCAGGCCCCTTTTTAAAAATGCCATATGCGCACTTCCCGATATCTTCCGCCGAAATACTCACCAGTTTCTTATCGCCCATTGGTAATGTTATGGCTAATTTACCATCTTCCCCCCTCTTGGGGCCCATACCAAAATAGAGAAAATTCTCCCAGTAAAAGGCGGTAAGCAAAAAGGTCGTTGGTACCCCTGCATCAGTAAAAAAATGATCAGAGGCCCCTTTCCCATCAAAATGAGGCACCTTATATTTTTCATTCAGCGTTGGCATCCTGTCATCTGAGAGAGGCACTAATATTCTTGTATCCTCGAGCGTTGACCATATTACATGTTGCAGCCCCGCCTCTTTTGCAGCTTCTGCAAAATTCTTGGCTTCAGCCATTTCTTTTTCAGGTGAATAATGCGCCCAAAAGAACGTGACACAATAAGCGCCGTAAGCGCCATTCATTACACGCTTCAAATCCTCCACTTTACCAATATCCGCTTCAACAACTTCGGCGCCCATTTGTGCAAGTTCTTTCGCCTTATCAGATTGGGCATCTCTTGTAACGGCACGAACTGCAAATTCGCCGTCGGCATCCTGTAAAATGGCCCGAGCAAGCCCTCCACCCTGGGCGCCGGTAGCACCAAATACCGTAATGATTTTCTTTGTTGACATAATAATAGTTTCTTACAAAATAAAAAAAATTAGCCGTAATCCTGTATTCTCTTTAGTATTTTATTGACAGCAAACACTCTGTTTTAAACTTTGATAAAATTCATAAATACTTTAATTGCATTTTAGACGTTCTTGGTATGACCCTGAAAACCATCTAGTTATTTACCCGGCTATATTAGCATGAAACCATCATTTGCCCGTTCCACATCACCGAAACGAAGCACTTAATAAATGTTGACATACATATACCAGGGCTTCATTACTCTTTAAACCAATATCCAATGCAAAAAACTATACTCATTGTACTGCTATTTTTTTCATTTGAGGCAATGTCTCAATCCCAACTCGTACCTGAATCACCTGCAACCTCAAACGTGGGTGGAGGCACAGCAACCATAACACCCGATTTTATATTGGACTGGAGCATTGGTGAATCAACTATAATTGAAACTTACTATGGAGAAAATTCATATGCGAATTCGGTGGTGGGCATCAAGTGGAATGTAACCAGCGGCATTCTTCAGCCTTTTGATAAAAGCCACATTGTGTATAATTTCCTTACTCCAAAATGGACAAACAAGGAAATTCGTTTTTATCCTATACCCACGCACAACGTGGTGTACATAGATTTCAGATCCGTTACCACGGGTAAAATTTCTGTACAATTATTTAGCAAAGAAGGCAAACTGCAGGGTGTAAAAGAATTCTATCAAAACAACAGCACAAGTACTCAAAAATGGGATTTGACAAATAAGCCTGCAGGAGTTTATTACTTCCACATCCTGCTTAGTGGGCCAAATGGTGATATACTGAAACAAGGCGTATTTAATATAGAAAAATTATAATCCAATATTTATTATGAGAAGAATTGTAGTAGCTATTATACTAATGGCAATAATCGGTGTAGTAAAAGGACAGGCGCCGCAACAAATGAACTACCAGGGTATTGCCAGGAATGCTTCCGGGGCACCGATAACGTACCAGAACATCTCTGTGCGTATATCCTTAGTCGATAGTGCCTCCGGCGGGCAGGCAGTTTATCGGGAAACGAGAAGAGTGATGACCAATTATGTTGGCTTGTTCAATATTGTAATAGGAAGCCCGGGAGGATATAATGTTTCCGGGACTGTAGGTGGTGTGAACTGGGCAACCGGCAAAAAATATCTTAAGCTGGAAATAGATCCTAATGGCTTAAGCAGTTTTAGCCTTGCAGGGATTACTCAATTACAAAGTGTAGCGTATGCACTAAGTGCTACTCCTTCCGGGAATGCATCAGGAGATCTTACAGGAGTTTATCCCGCTCCCACCATAGCCAATAATGCAGTTACTACAAATAAGATAGCAGACGGCAGTATTACTCTATCAAAATTAGATGCCGCTGCAACAACTTCTATAAATAATAAATTAAATATCTCTGATACGGCAGCCATGCTTGCTCCTTATGCAGGAGCAATGGATGTTACTTCTTCATTGGCTTCTAAATTAAATCAATCGGACACAACAGCAATGTTGAATCCTTATTACCGGTCTAATACGGCTATAGCTGATCTTGCGACAAAAGAAGATGTCATGAACAAAAGTACTGATGGCACATTTGCAGCAAACTCCGATGCAAAATATCCAAGTGAGAAAGCAACAAAGACATACGTAGATGCAGCATCATCAGGAAACTCATTTGCTTTAGCAGCAGAAGTTACAAGAGCAATTAGTGCGGAAGATCTAATAACAACAAATCTCTCAGCAGAAATAACCAACCGTACTGTTGCAGACAATTCAATCAAATCAAATTTAGATTCTGAAAATGCAAGAGCAATAGCGGCCGAAGCAACTAAGGAAGACGCTATCAATAAATCAACGGCTACTGATCTGGGAACAAGTGACGTTTTATTTCCAACACAAAACGCTGTGAAGACTTATGTAGATGCAGCATCATCAGGAAGTTCAACTGCACTTGCTACAGAGATCACTAACCGCACCAATGCTGATGATTCCATCAAAACTGAATTAAGTGCTGAAACGACAAGAGCTACAGATGCTGAAGTGGTGCTTACAAATAACCTGTCAGCGGAAGTTGATAACCGTACTGCTGCAGACAATTCTGAAAATGCAAGAGCAATAGCGGCTGAAGCAACTAAGGAAGACGCCATCAATAAATCAACGGCTACTGACCTGGGAACAAGTGATGTTTTATTCCCTACACAAAATGCTGTGAAAATTTATGTAGATGCAGCATCATCAGGAAGTTCAACTGCACTTACTACAGAAATTACTAACCGCACCAATGCTGATGATTCCATCAAAACTGATTTAAGTGCTGAAACGACAAGAGCTACAGATGCTGAAGT
>JBKJRY010000431.1:0-13277 GCA_046593045.1 Chitinophagaceae bacterium
AGTCGCACTACTCCCGCTAAGGCCTACCTCGGCTCCCATTTGTTCTACAGCCTCATCGAATTCTACCTTGTTTTTAGAAGTTGTTCCTTCATTGAGCATATTGCCCATAATTGAAAAAGCTCCGGCTTTTTTACCTTCAGTAATGGGCCCCTGGTCAATAAAATATGTTGCGGATATTTTTGGAAGATGGTGATCTTCTACTATCAAAACTGTTATACCATTGCTGAGTTTGTAAGTTACGGGTGTGCCAATGGATAATATAGGAGCGGGCCCGGGTTTTGGTTGTTTGGTTCTGTCAACTTTTTGCTGAGCATGTGTGTTTGACATCACCAGTAAACTAAAAACGGCTATAATTATTTTCTTCATGATTTGGCTTTTGTGAGAATAAATTTTTGATGTTGCTATTTTCATTCCTGTTTATTATTTGGAAGTCTTCGGCAAGTAATACATAACAACTCTCTGGTTTGTGTTGAGGTATTTTTTTGCTACATCCATTATTTCCTGCCGGCTTATTTTCCTGTACTCATTGAGCTCGTCATTTATATGGCCGGTATTATGATATGTGATATAATTTTCTGAAAGATTTCCAGCGACGTCAAGCATCTGGATATTGTTACTTACATAATCATTTTCAAATTGGTTCAGCAGCTTTTGATAATCACTTTCACTTATCATTGTGTTTCGCACCTTTGCCACTTCTTCATCAATATCGATCAACAATGTATCGAGAGATGTATTGTTATTAGGCAAAGCATAAGTAATATATGCTCCGTAATCTTCCAATGCAAAATTAAATGCGCCTACCTGTACCGCATTCTTTTTATCATCAACCATTTTTTTATACAACTTGGAACTTGCTCCTCCGGAAAGGTAGCTCGTGATCATATTAAGTACTTTAGAATCGTGCGTTCCTTTTCCGGGAGTACGATAGGCGGCCATTATCGCAGGTATCTGGATATTAGAATCGTATGCCGTGTCGATTATTTCTTCCGTGATGAGCTTTTCCTTTATGTCAGGCTGTACAACCGGATTTCCTTTTGGAATGTCAGAAAAATATTCAGCAACCATTTGTTTTGTACTATCTATATTAATGTCGCCAGCGATGCTAAGCACCGCATTATTGGGTAGATAATATTGCTTGAAAAATGCCTGAAACTCTTCAAGCCTGGCTGAATCCAGGTCGGCCATTGAACCAATCGGCATCCAGCGGTAAGGATGCAATACGAATAGTTTTGACAAAATTGCCTCCACAAGATGACCATAAGGCTGGTTATCAATTCGCTGCCGCTTTTCTTCTTTTACTACTTCATTTTGAGTTTGCACACCCTCCTCATTAATAACAGGGTGAAGCATACGCTCACTTTCAAGCCAAAGCCCAAGCTTTAGCTGGTTTGATGGAAAAACTTCATAATAAAAAGTGCGATCCTGCGATGTAGTGGCATTTTCCCGCCCGCCTTTACTGGTAACATATTTAGCAAATTCGCCACGCTTTATATTATCGCTTCCTTCAAACAAGAGATGTTCAAAAAAATGCGCGAAACCCGTACGGTGGAGTTCTTCATTTTTTGATCCTACATGATAATAAACGGTAACCGCCACTACAGGCGCTTTTTTATCCTGGTGAAGTATTACATGGAGACCATTGGCAAGGTCATACTCAGTAAATGAAATTCTTTGTGCCCCCGCACTTATAAATGTAAGCAACCAAATGCTTATTAAAAATATTGATCGTTTCATTAGCAACATGTGTTATTAATTTTTTTTGGAAATGATTATTTGCGAAGGTATTTAAAATGCAATCTCAACATGTTCCTATTTAAGTAGCAGGTGTATGTGATGATAAGCGGAAAATAAGACCGGGGGTGTACCAGATGCTGTCAGATTATGAAATCAACAATATTATTGCGGAAAAATTCTCCCTATATAACAGATGAAAAATATTATTTGGGAGTATATGAAGATTTGGTTGCTACAAGCAATAAACTAAACCGGGCCTTTAGTAATTTCATTACCTGAAAAACTTTTTTGTATTCCCCTCCTCGGATCCAGCCTTATAGTAACTTCTAAAGTACTCATCCGCGGAAAGTGCACTGCTTCCCTTGAAAGCGAAAACAAACAATAAAACAAGAACAATTATTGAAAGGATTAATTCGAAGGGTGATGTTCCTTGGAATTTCATATTTACAAAAAATACCGCTCCAATAAGAATAGGAATTTGAATGATGGATGATGTTTTCGTAAATAAGCCTACCGCAATAAATAAACCTCCCAGGAGATTGATATAAGTAATTATGAAAGAAAGCAAAGACGAATTTTTATTAAACATGCCGATACCTGTGTTTGATATCATGGCCTGCAGTTGTGCAGAATCGCGCATAAAAGTTATTCCCTTCCAAAAAAGAATAATTCCAACCCCAATTCTTATAATAGTAAGCCAAAAAGGGTGGCTTGTGCTTGTCTTTTCAGTAATATTGGCTTCTTGCATATTTGATAAAATTTACTTTAGTAAAAAATAATCCTTGTTTATGTTAAAATTCTCTAGCCCAAAATTAAGATTACTTTATCAATATCAAAAGATTGTATGATTTCAATAACACCGATGTTGGGAATTTGTTTTCATTATCAACTACATAGACGCATAGTATTATCGCAATTCCTTTTTGCAATTACTCTCATTACATGTTCATGCACTTCTACGGGAAAGTTGGCTAATAAAGAACAATATAACAGGCTAAAATTTCTCAGTGAATATGATATACCACACAACACCCAATTTCAACATACAACAGTTGGTGGCCTTTCGGGAATTGATTATGACAAAGAAAAAAATATTTATTATATAATAAGTGATGACAGGTCAGAAAGAAATAATGCAAGGTTTTACAAGACGCAAATATTTATTGATAATAACAAAATTGATAGCGTTGTATTTATTGAAACAATATTTTTAAAAGACAAGAAAAGCGATTTTTATCCCGGAGCGAATATCGATCCACATCACACCCCCGATCCTGAAGCACTTCGTTATAATCCGGGGAATGATACCTACACCTGGAGCAGCGAAGGAGAACGAATTATAAGGGAAGAAAACAGCGTACTTGAAGACCCTTCCGTAACAGAAATAAATAATTCGGGAAATTATATTGACACCTTCTTACTACCTGCTCAAATGCATATGAGTAAGGAAGCAACAGGGCCAAGAAGAAACAGTGTTTTCGAAGGACTGACTTTTGCCAATAACTACAAAACGCTTTTTGTAAGCGTGGAGGAACCGTTATATAACGATGGCCTAGGGGCAGGGTTGCATGATTCTACGGGGCTAATAAGAATAATAAAATTTGATGTGGCAACAAAAAAAGAAGTTGCCCAATATGCATATAAAATTGATGGTGTTGCACATCCGCCAGCTATGCCTGGTTCTTTTATTATCAATGGAGTAACGGATATTCTATCTATAAATAAAAACAAATTATTGGCAGTGGAACGATCTTATTCAACCGGTAGGCCTGGCTGTACTATAAAAATTTATCTTGCTAACTTCTCAAAAGCTCAAAACATCCGGCATATTCCTTCATTAAGAAATAGCCCTATAAAAAAAATGGCGGCAAAAAAGCTACTGCTGAATATGGATGACCTTGGGATTTATATCGATAATATTGAAGGAGTATCTTTCGGTCCTGATTTAACTAATGGCCATAAAACACTAGTCTTTGTTTCAGACAATAATTTTGACTCTATCCAGAAAACCCAGCTATTGCTATTTGAAATTGAATGAAATAAAACATTTGCTCTTTTACCACCAAACTAACATTGCTCACAAAGCCACATGTTTATTTTTTGTCAGCAGGAGTTTGTTGTGGAGGAGCAGGAGGCCCTTCAGGAGGGGCGGGAAGTTTTGACTCCGGGTGGGAATCGCCGCGATGACATGTATAACAGTTAACTGCCTTAAGCATGTAACATGAATTATTCATGCTATCCTTTACCATGCTGGTGTCGTGGCTCTTATTCATGTTTCCCATATCCATGTCATGATCCATTTCCATTTTGGCAAAATAATTTTTGTTAATATCTATAGCCATCAGCATCATTTTTCGTGCAATTTTCTTTTCAGGTTTTTCATCACTCATAAAATCCATCTTTTTAGAATCATTAATCTTTACATGGCAAAAATTACATTTTACGCCAAGTGATTGGGAAAAATGATGCATAACGCTATCCAGGTCATGCTCGGAAATATCTTTAGGCAAAATTTGAAGATTTTCGAATTCAGGCTTTTCGCTTATTGAAAAGGCCTGGAAGATAATTATGCAAAGGGTACAACTGATAACAACGAGAATACTTTTTTTCATTACAATTGATTTGTAACCGAAATTATTGAAAATATTCAAATGCAATTAATAAAATATAAACCAGGCAACGAACGTTAATAATAAGACTTTAACTTTTTCAACCATATGTGTATAAGTAATTTAGTAATACAATTTTTGTAACTTTTATATTTGACTACATTAGAAAGTAGTAATCCGTTTTAATTTAATTTTTTATTAATCTAAATTTAAACCCGATTGACAGACACAATCATTAATCTCGAAACAGTAAATCCGATTGAATTTTTCGGAGTAAATAATGGAAAACTAGATATTTTAAAAAAGAAATTTCCCCGCCTTAAAATACTTAGCCGTGGTACGCAAATCAAACTTAGTGGCGCTCCTGAGCAAATTGAAGATGCAAGAGAAAAGATCAATCTTGCGGTTCAATATCTTGAGCGTAACAGACACATGAGCGAAAATTATTTTGAGCAAATTCTTGGCGGGGATGATGAAAAAGTAATTGACAATTTTATTGAAAGGCATCCTAATGATGTATTGGTCTTTGGGCCAAATGGTAAAACTGTCAGGGCACGTACAGCCAATCAAAAAGTAATGGTTAGCTCCATTGATAAAAATGACATTGTATTTGCAATAGGCCCGGCAGGTACTGGTAAAACTTATACCGCCGTAGCATTGGCAGTAAGAGCTCTTAAAAACAAACAGGTTAAAAAAATTATCCTGACCCGCCCGGCAGTTGAGGCCGGGGAAAATCTTGGATTTTTGCCAGGCGATCTTAAAGAAAAGATAGATCCTTATTTAAGGCCGCTCTATGATGCTCTGGATGATATGATCCCTGCCGATAAGCTTGGGTATTACATGACAACACGCACAATAGAAATCGCTCCATTGGCGTATATGCGTGGACGCACCCTCGATAACGCCTTTATTATTCTTGATGAAGCGCAGAACTCAACTGACCTTCAATTGAAGATGTTTCTAACCAGGATTGGCGCAAATGCAAAAGCAATCATAACAGGTGATGTTACCCAGATTGATCTTCCCCCCAAAATAAAGAGTGGGCTTGAAAAATCTGTAAGAATATTAAGAAATATAGAAGGAATAGGCCATGTAGAACTGGATGAACAAGATGTTGTAAGGCATAAACTCGTAAAAGCAATTATCAGGGCTTACGATAAGGAAAAAGTAAAAGAACAGGAAGCGTATAAATGATTTTTTCTTTAAAAATATTTTTTGATAAAAGGCGGCTGTTAGGCTGCCTTTTGTTTTTTGCTTCGGCTTGCAACAACAAGCACACAAATGATATCATTCATATTTCCATAAATGATTCCTTACAAGCAGAAAAAGTAGCCGGGGAAGCATTTTATATTATTGAAAAAGTAAAAGAAAATGTAAAGCAGGGAGATCTCATTTTGCGCACCGGTCGTGATTTTACCAGCGACGCAATGCGCCGTTTATCTGTTAACGATAAAACTTATTCACACTGTGGCATTGCCAGTTTTGAAAACGATTCACTGTTCGTATACCACGCCATTGGCGGTGAATGGAACCCTGATCAAAAACTAAGGCGCGACCCGTTTGAGTTTTTCTGTAATCCTTATGAGAACAGGGGCATCGGAATTTTCAGGTATAGCTTCAATAAAGAAGAACAGGAGAAGCTCTTGCAAATTGTACAAACTTTATACCGCCGCGGTATTAGTTTCGATATGAAATTTGACCTTAATTCCGATGACAGGATGTATTGCTCCGAATTCGTTTACAAATCAATTGAAATGGCAGCTAATTATAAAATCAACCTTCCATTAACTACATTGAATTCTATAAAATTTGTTGCAGTTGACAACCTTTTTATGAATCCACATTGCACCGCTATTAAAAGAGTTGTTTACAATTCGAGATAACTGTTAATTTACAAATAAAATTTACATTTGTTACTCAAAAAAAACTTTCATGAAGAAAATTATTCTATATGCGCTGGCTATTCCTTTCCTGGCAATGGCAAGCTGTAAATCTAACAGCGGTGATCCTAAACTTGTTCTCACAAAATTTTTTGATGCGATAGGTAAAAAAGATTTGGATGAAGCAAAGAAATATGTAACCAAAGACAGCGAGGGCATGTTGAATTTGATGCAGATGGGCATGCAAAATATGAAAGACAACTCCGATAATATACTCAACTATGGAAAAGAAAATATAGAGTATGGGAATGCAGTTATTGACGGTGATAAGGCCACTGTACCCATAAAAGATAAAAAATCAGGAGAAGTAACAGACTTTACTCTTAAGAACGAAAGTGGTCAATGGAAAGTAGCTTTTGACAAATCAACTTTGATGGAAATGGCACAGAAAAAAATGAAAGAACATGGAGGTATGGGCAAAATGCGGGACAGGTTAAATGATTTACCTGACGGACTTGATAAAGAATCTTCAAACATTGATTCCATTCGTAATAAGGCGATGGAGAAGGCGCAAAAAATAATGGATAGCGTAAACAAAAAATAGTCATTAACCCCGGTGAGATAGTACATAGACATATTTACGTAAAACGCCTCTGACGAGGCGCTTTTTATTTACAGCGGAAAGATATTTATCTTAGTTTTTTTAAAAAGGAAATATGAAAAGATTAAGATTGATTTTTTTAGTTGTTATAGTAAGTGTTGCTGCCTGTGACCATTCACCTGAAGTGAGGAAAACAGATCCTCTCGAGTCCGGAAGGGGATTTATAGAAGCATCTCTTAAGGGTGACTATGATGAAGCGAAAAAATATTTATTACAGGACAGTACCAATATTGAATATTTTAATGGCTTTAAGGATTTTAATAATAAAAGAAACGAGGAAGAAAAGAAAGGTTACCGGGATGCGAATATAATTATTGATTCAACTCAAAAAATATCTGATTCGGTAACCATAATAAGTTATTCCAATACTTATAAAATGAAGCCGTCAAGTTTAAAATTGGTTAAACATGATAAGGAATGGCTCGTTGATTTTAAATATACTTTTACGGGTAACAGGTAATGAATTAATCATGTTTTTTAGATGTAGGCATTCTTATGTTCATTCCTTATCAACCCATCCCACTTCTAAGCAAATTAAACAGAAGACCAAATGAAAATAATTTTAGCCATTGGAATTGGAAGTTGCATTGGCGGCATATCCAGGTACCTGCTGGCACAAATAATTCAAAATAAATTTCTGTCAACTTTCCCTTTTGGCACCCTTGGTGTAAATATTATTGGTTGTTTTCTGATAGGCATTGTTTTTGGCCTGAGTGAAAAGGGAAATTTTACAACGGAGTGGAGGCTTTTTCTTGCAACCGGCATCCTTGGAGGATTTACTACTTTCTCTTCTTTTTCAAACGAATCAGTAGGTATGCTTCGGGATGGACAACTGTGGCATGCTTTTACTTATATTGCATGTAGTGTTATAATCGGTTTGGCGGCAACAATTACAGGTATTTCGATTATTAAATTTTTATAAAATGGAAGATAATCCAAATGCAAAGTTGCTGAGAATTTTTGTAGGAGAGTCTGACAAGGTGGGACAGCAACCGCTGTATGAAGCGATAGTTTTTGAGGCAAAAAAACAATCGCTTTCCGGGGCGACAGTTACAAGAGGTATTATGGGTTTCGGGGCTAATAGTAAAGTACATACAGCAAAACTTTTTGAAATTTCTTCTGACTTACCTTTAATCATTGAAATTGTAGACACCGAAGAAAAGATCAGGGAATTCACTAAAACAATCGAACAATTATTTGAACAAACAAAGTCAGGCGGATTAATTACAATTGAAAAGGCCGAAGTGATAAGATACAAAGCAGGAAAATAAAAATATTCTTTAGTTAATAATTTTTACAAATAACAACCCAATAAAAAATATTCGTATGTATGTTTTACATCCCTGGCATGGCGCACACTACGGTGATAATGCACCACAACTGGTAAATGCACTTATTGAAATTTCGCAGGGTTCCAAATCCAAGTATGAAATCGATAAAAAAACAGGATTGCTCATCCTGGATAGGGTTATTTATTCTTCATTTCATTACCCTGTAAATTATGGCCTTATTCCACAAACGTTGGGACAGGATGGGGATCCACTGGATATTTTGGTCATGTGCTCAGAATCTATCCAACCCTTGTGCCTCGTGGAAGCTTACGTGATTGGCAACATGCAAATGATAGATACCGGACTTATTGATGATAAAATAATTGCTGTCGCAGCAAAAGACCCGGGCGTGAATTATATTAAAAGTATGGATGACCTTCCGCAACATTTTATACGGGTGCTTAAAAATTATTTCGAACAATATAAAGTTTTAGAAAATAAAAAAGTTGAGATCAACGATTTCCAGACAAAAGAACAGGCATTCGAAATAATCAATCAATCTATTGAATTCTACAAAGAAAAATTTCCCAAATAATTTTTTCGCAATTTGTTTTATGAGCACACATTTAATTTTGGTTTTAATAATAATCGGGCTGGCGGCCGGTATATTAGGTGGTTTAGTAGGTATAGGCGGAGGAATAGTAATTGTACCGGCGCTAATCTATTTTTTGAGTTTTTCTCAAAAGGAGGCACAAGGCACTTCGCTGGGAATTTTATTATTACCGATAGGCATACTTGGTGTATGGCAATATTATAAAGCCGGCTATGTAGATATGCGTATTGTATGGCTCGTAGCAGCGGGATTTCTGGCTGGAAGCTATTTCGGGAGTAAAGTTGCCCTTGTTCTTCCCCAGGATACGGTTAAAAAAATCTTTGCTGTTCTAATGATTGCAGTAGCATTGAAGATGCTTTTTTTTGATAAAAAAATGAAAGATGAGGGCGTTAATAAAGTAACTAATAGTGCTACTCCCTTTGATAAAACTCCAGGGCATACATAAGCCTGCAGGTAGAAAAAAACTGAATTACGATAAGTTCAGAAATACCTTTTAATAATCCTCAATTTATGAGTGCGCTGTTTGGTTTCAAGATTTAAAATCCCCTCGTGGTCAATTTTGTCAATACGCACTTTGCCCGATGAGTGAATAATTTCATTCTCATTAAGAATAAGACCTACATGATTGATGCGGCCCTCTTCATTATCAAAAAATGCCAGATCACCACAGCGTGCCTGTTGTAAAAAACCTACCCGCTCCCCTTCATTTGCCTGTTGCCAGGCATCACGTGCAATGTATTTATTGAGAAATTTGTAAGTCATCTGTGTGAACCCACTACAATCAATTCCAAAGACTGACTTTCCTCCCCATAGATAAGATGTGTTTAAGTATTTATAAGCAATAAGTCTTATAGTCTTAGGAGTGATTTTTATTTCCTCGGGATTCCACAATTCGCCTTTATACTGAACTGAATTTTTTCTCCAGAAGGCTTTGCCATTTTTAAAAGCAGATAGTGAACACCCCACTGGAACAAACATTCTATGGCCATTGTAATCAACTTCATTTACCCATCCACCGGTAAGCACCTTATCAGATTTTGTATAGTGCTCTTCATCAATTTCAACAAGGTGACTCAATTGACACCATCCTTCATAATTATCATATTTCAAAACGATCTTCACCCAATTATCAGTACCTGTTTCGGCAATAACTGATTTTTCTCCAAATAAGTGTTGTGTTACCATTTCTGCTTTATGCGAAGGTTGGGCTCTTAAGGGACTCACTGGCACGCAGCACACAGTGTATTGCATATAGTTTTAGATGTTTATTACAAATGTAAATTATGGAATTTATTTATGTTTACATCTCAATAGATAAATAGTTACCGGCTTGCAATCAGAAAAAAACACTCATCTAAACGATGAAGAAATATTGCAAAATTTTTATCATGACCATGATAATGATTGGCTGGGTTTATTGCTTCCCCGCTACACGCTACTTATTCTTGGAGTATGTATGAAGTATTTAAAAAATGAGGACGATGCCAAAGATTGTGTGCAGCATGTTTTTTTAAAAGTAATAGACGAACTGCATAAATACAGGGTGGAATATTTTAAAAGCTGGATTTATATGATTGCAAAAAATCATTGCCTGATGAAGCTGAGAGACAAGGGAAGAACATATGTTGCGTTAAATGAAGAAATAACAAAAACACCGGATGAAACGACAGATAAATTTTTAATTATTGAAAAAGATATTCTTTTAACCAAAATGGAAAAATGCCTGCAGGATCTTATCTATGAACAAAGGTGGTGCGTAACTTTATTTTACCTTGAAAAAAAATCTTATGCTGAAATTGCCCGCCTAACAGGATTTTCAATGCTGCAGGTGAAAAGTTATATTCAAAATGGCAAACGAAATTTAAAACTGATGATGGAGGAGAATGAAAAGTAAAAATTAAAAAAGTGATTTAGAAAACTGCAATATCATTTAATATGCAGCCGTTATAAAAAATAGAGCAGTAAGCAACTAAAAAAAAATGAACGTTGATTTATTAAAAATATTATCAAATAGCAATAAAGATATTGACAACCAAAAGTTGATGGATTATCTAAGTGATAAACTATCCGCAGAGGAAAAGCACAACCTGGAAGCAGCAATGATTGATTCTGAAATGATGAGCGATGCGCTGGAAGGTTTGGAAAAATTCAAAAATAAAAAAGACGTTTCAGGATTAGTTGAACAGCTTAATGCTAATCTTAAAAATCAGCTCGAAAAAAAGAAATCGAAAAAATTGAAGCGGGTTATTAGAGATCTGCCCTGGTTGTATCTTACCATAATTTTAATTCTCATCATTATATTGATAGGCTTCCTGGTTATTAAAAAACATTTGGATAGTGAGCAAACGACACTAAATATCCTTCCGGAAAGAGGAGAGCTATTGTAATAAAGAAAAATTCTAAGTTGGTGTTATACTCCATTCAATATTCTACTTTAAAATGTTGAGTTGAAAAACTTACTTTCTCTTTTTAATCTTCGATAGATCAATATTTAATCCGATAGAAAAATTAGAGCCTCTTACACTTATATGGGATCCTTCACGATGAGCATTGTTAATAGTGCTAAACAATATGTCGAGGTTTATGCCTGGCAGAGATGGTAATCCAACCTGGAAATCGAAGGACGGCTCAACAAACGTAAGTGTTTTGTTAGCGACCTTATTCAGTGAAAAATATTCAAGTTCGTCCGTTGTGTAGGAGGATTTTATTTTGCCATAATGAACAAATGAAACTTTTGTTGCAAAAGCCATTTGAAAATAAGCAAGCGGCATAAAGTTAACGGAAGGCTGAAGATACCATTTGGTAATGGTGCTCTCGTAATACCGCTTATAACCGGCCTGGTTCCTGTCCAAGCCATCATCATCAAAAAGAAATTTTCCGTTTGCCAAGCCAGCATAAAAATTAGCGGTTAATGTTTTTTCAGCATTAAACGGAAAAAAATACCCGGCTCCAACATCAAATAAATTTCTTGTGTAATGAACAATGGACGAATCATAAATATTATAGGTTGATGAATAAACATCCTTTTCTTTCCTGTTAAAATATGAAGCAGTTAATGCCCAGTGATTCCCTACGGCATATGCGGCCTGCAGGTCAACTCCATAAGCATATTGTTTTGCTGGCCTCGCGTCTGCATTGGTAGAATAATATGCGGTAATTTTTGAATCTCCTTTCTTCGTGAAGTAAGGATTATTTGGCGGGAATGCCGCATTTATATAACGGTAATTGGTACATGAAATACAAATAAACAAAAGAAAAAAAATAAAGCAGGTGAATTTCATCTCTTTTCCTCCGGAATAATTGTTTAAAAATGCTGTTTTCAATTTTTCAAACATCTAAATGTCGGGTCAAATAAATTCAATTTATTCAAATTCTACAACTTTACTTGCTGGATCAACAGCAATTGAAAAGCGGGTCAAATAAAAAAACACAAAAAGTGTTGCGGCAGCCGTTATTAAAAATGTATATAAAGGCCCTAATGTAACCCATAGAAAACCGGTGAGGCTGCTGGCTACCAATGTGCACAAGCTTTGCAAAGCTGTATAGGTGCCGATTGCGGTTGCTATTTCTTTTTTATTAACGATAATGCTGATCCAGGCTTTGGAAATCCCTTCCGTAGCGGAAGCATACACACCATATAAAAAAAACAAAGCGATAAAAATATAAAAGTTGGAATTTATTGCGAAACCCGCATATACAATTGAAAAAATAATTAAACCCGCGAGGAATATTTTTTTTATTCCAATTTTATCAGCCAGTATCCCAACCGGGTAAGCAAAAGCGGCAAAAAAAAGATTGTAAAAAATATAAACACCTATTACTCCGGCGTCACTGAGGCCGCCGCTTTTCATTTTCAACAACAAAAAAACATCGGAACTGTTGAAGAGAGCGAAGAGCAACAGTCCTGTTAATAGTTTTTTATAGGCATAATTACTGCTTTTCAAATAACCGAAAATTGCAAAGAATTTTACCGGTTGTCTTTCTTCTTCCGGTAATGGAATTTTTCTTTTTTCCCTGAGAAAAAAAGTAGAACCTACCGCCACTATGCCGGGAATAAAGGCTATTAAAAAAAGAAGTTTATAGCGACCGGGATAGAAATATAAAAACGCCAAAGCAATTGCCGGACCGAGCACTGCTCCTAAAGTATCCATACTGCGATGAAATCCAAAAACTTTTCCCTTGTTGGCATTGGTACTTTCTTCACTTAACATTGCATCCCGTGCTGCTGTCCTGACTCCCTTACCAAGGCGGTCAGTTGTTCTTGCAAAAAATATCCATAAAGGATAAATAAATGCGGCCATCATGGGTTTTGAAATGGCGCTTAACATGTAACCCAGTTGCACAAATGGCAGCCTCTTGCCCGAGTTATCACTTTTGCGGCCAAAATAACTTTTACTGATACCTGCTGTCGCTTCTGCCATGCCCTCCAACACACCTATGAGAAAAAATGAAAACCCGATGCTACTTAAAAATATCGGCATAATGGGATACAGCATTTCACTCGCC
>JBKJRY010000053.1:0-13155 GCA_046593045.1 Chitinophagaceae bacterium
TTATTTTTTTGTTTGCAAGGTTACTTATTCTTGTTTTTCCTTTTAATGAAGTTCCTGATCTGTTGTCAAAAGGAGCTATACCAATATAACAGGCAAATTGCCGCCAACAGGGGCAAAAGCTTTTATTAAAAACAACATTTTAATCAGCTACTCCTTCTAATATTTACAGGAAATAAATTTATAAGTTCTGAATATTTTTACCTCATAAAATACATTTTTCCATAGCCTTTCGTGAAATATTTATCGGTATTATCTCCATCATCCGTAAATTTCTCTAAAGACTTACCATTTAAATTGGTAAGAACACGATATAGATAAACGCCATTTGCGACTTTTTGTCCATACATATCACTTCCATCCCATTTGAACTCAGTAATATTTCGTCCGATATGAAGTGGGCCCAATTCATCTTTAGTGATTTCTCTAATTATTTTTCCCGTGATGGTTAATATTTGGATCCGAATGTTTTGAGGTATAACCGTGCCGGTAACAGTGAATACAAAAGCTGTTGATGTAGTAAATGGATTTGGATAATTCAGCAGGTTTGATATCATTGGCTTACTTATCACCCGGAAGTTTATGTGATAATCTAATTCGCCGGCCTGGTTTCCACTAACGTCTTTTCCTGAAACAATTAATTCATATTCTTCATCATCTCCGCTAAGTAACGGAGAAAAATCAATGGTAGCAGTATTTTCACCGGTCGCTAAATTGGCAGGTGTAAACCGAAGTGTATCATTGTCGAACTTATATGCTTTTAAGGAGCCATCAGGAAAGCGTATCTGCACTTTTATAAGCGATGTATCATTAAGAGCAAGGGATTTACTTTCGTCTTTTAATTTTATAAGAATGTGGGGCCTTGCAGAAACAATATCCCGGTTTAAGATATGAAGCCCGTCAAAGGTTACATCCAGCAAAGGATTATATTTATCACTATTAACATAAAAATTCTGGTAAAGAAAATTATTAAAATGATATTGCTCAGGTTGGTCATTATCAGGATTGAAATCTACTAATAAAATATTGGCGCCTGAATATGGTTTTGTATCAACATCATATTTTAAAATAATGGTATCCCCGCTTATTAACGGCTTTTGCCTTGGTAGCTGAATTATGTGCGTTACATTATTATTGTCAATTATAGCAAGCTTTATTTTAATACTGTCAAATGCAGGAAGGCTGATATTTTTAAATGCAATGCCAAAATGCAATATTTCCCCCTGCTCCAATGTGTCTTTTGACGCGAAAAATAAGCTTGGTGTGAGTGCTCCTTCGGGCGCTGCATCAAAATTCAATCTCCAGTATGAAAGTTGGTAAGGTGTGAACTTCAGGCTATCCACATTACGCATCTTAAGTTTCATATATGGATATCGGGACGCACTTATAGATGATATATCTACATCCTGCACAGTCTTATCTACGGTGAATAATGTAGATTGGTTACCCAAGGTATCAATTCCGATAATTTGCACTGTAGGATTGTCGGAATTTGGCTCGAGGCTTGTTCCTCTCCAATGCATTTCTTTCCATAAAGTAGCCGGGCCAAATTTAGGAGAGGTTATGTATCCTAACAAATCGGATGTGATATATGGTTTACTAATATCTATTTTGTCATAAAATCCCTTTGAGAAAATAAATTCCGGCTGAAAAGATGGATTATTTTTTTGATACATAAAAATAAATGCCCTGGCCCGATCAAAGGAATCAATGAGCACAAAGCCCTGAGATTTAAGCCGCTGGTACATAGAATTGTTGACGCCATATACGGTCGTATCCGAAGCCCATTCCGCGGCATAAGTATTTGCTGCGTTATCAGTGCCGGAAATATATCGTGCGACTACTATATAATTATCAGGGATGGAATCAAGGAAATCCATTACAATCTTTCTCCTTGCCCGTGTAAGGTTGTTAAATTGAAAATTACCGATCCTGGTGCTGCTGCAAACCGGGTCGCTTCCGTACAATCCATTGGGTGTGCCCATTACATTAAGCCATGGCTTAAGAGTGAGAGGGTTTATTACAGAAAATATTAGTCCGTTTAAACCACAAACAGCCCTGGTAAAATCGCTTCCGTTTACAGACACAAGATAATCAGCGCCAGTACTTGCAGCGGTTGGATATACACCATTGTTAGCGTAAATGAGGTTTTGGACTTCTGCAAACTCCCATTTTCTTGCACTATCAAGCTTTATATTTTGAGTATCACTATCTAAATGCTGGTAGTAATGAGATTGATTTGCTCCTGTGGAGCTATTGGCGAGATAAATGAAAGATGAATTGTTCCAATGATAATCAGATGGCAAATCGGAAGGGGGCTTGAGGGAAACACGCCAGTAATAAACAGTGCTATCTTTATAACTAAAACCGGGATCAAATTCCAGCACTCCCCCAGGAGCATTTATAGTCCTGGAAACTTTTACAGGTGAATTAAAAAGCAAAGTTGTATCTATCTCCATCGAGTAATCTTTTGGACTACTTACCGGGTTGGCGGTAGAAGCATATAATTTTTGATTGCCAACATTCACAATCGCATACTCGTAAGGGTAAGCTGGTCTTGCTTCATCTTCATAAATGAAAAAATCTTTGACAATGCTATTATTACTTTCTGAAATTTCATTAACCTCATTATCCGCATCAATGGTAATAGTTATCTTATTAAGCCCTTTATCTCTCGATGAAATAATCGGGACAACAAGATTTACAGAATCAGCATACCTGATGCCCGGAATTCTTTTGCGTAACAATATATCAGTAGTTCCGTTGGGATAAGTTCTTTTTACTTCAAATGTTATCGAGTCGTCAGTGGCTCTACCAATGTTAAATGCTTTTGCCTCCAACACGAAGCTGTTTTGCGATACTGAAATAAATGGAGGATTAATCTTTACCTGCTGATCTTCCATAACGTAATCCGGCTGTGGATGAGGATTAATTCTTATCGAAGGATCACCATGCAAGGCTATTTCTTCAAGATTTGCCCTGGTGAGATAATCTATAGAGCTATTTCCACCTCCAAGATTGGTAATAATATTTTTCATATCATTTCCAATACTATTACCATAATTGACCATGCCCAACTGGCGGTAGAACTGGTCGTCATAATTGTTGAGATACGGTGGCACTCCAAGGTGTGTGCTCGCCATAAATCCTATAGACCCACGCTGGCTGGCAAGCACAAAATTCTCTGAAATAGTAAAGTTATTCTGAGTAATCCTTAATGGATCATATATATAATTGTTGCCTGCAGTACAGCCGCTTACTGAGAAAAAGGGGTACCTGCCCTGGTTTGAATAAAAAGTAGGGTCACTTAAATTAAATTCAAGCGTAGTAGCTGAAGAGTGGCCAAAGTATGACAAAAGGCTGATACCTTCATTAAATAATTCTTCAATTCGTTTTCCTGATATTAACTGTACGGCAGAATTGGAAGATTTTGCAAATGTTTCTACCTTACCTCCATACAAAGTATCTTCTATTAAGCGTTTATATCCATTCATATAAAATTTGAAAAGATCGCTTTCAGAGCTGTCTTTCCCCCCAATCACGTGCACTACTTTTTTCATCCATAATTTGGAGTTCAGCGTCTGGTTTCCTGACGCCTGCGCCTGCTCGTATTCCTGTATTTTTTGAAGATAACTTCCTACTTCATTTCCTGAAATTGCCGATAGTCTTCCAATAGGAATGCTGGGTATTATACTTCCATATGGAGATGATAACAATAAATCAGATGCAGGGTTTCCAAAAGTTGGCACCAGGTTTAATTTATCCGCATATTGACTGCTTTGATTAAGCCTGTAGTCATTATAGGTGATTCCTTTACCAATAAGAAAAACATATTGAGGTGACGGAAACGTGTTTTTTGCAAATTGAATAAATTCTTTTATTGCACTCGGATGTTTTTTTATGCCATAAGCAAACTGATCAACCAACTCATCACTGTTGTAAATCTTAGCATTGAAACCTCCTCCTGCAGATGAGTTCCTGTAGGTCTTGTACAGATCTACATTATTTACACCAGATCCGTTATTGTATAAAACCGGGTTACTAATAATTAGATAATTTCCCTGGTTTGCAGGTAAACTAAAGTTGGTAAAATTTCTAGCGGAGAAACTACTGATGGTATTTACTACTGATAGATCTGTGCTCATTAATACAAATTTTCTTTGAGCGACAGATGAAGGCGGTAATGCGAATTTTACTTTACCTGGTGTAGAAGTTACATCACCCGTATATCTTTTATTTGATGACATATCAAGCAAAACCGGGGATGTGGATCCATAATTGAAATTGTCAATTACGAGATAATTTCCAGTGGCAGTTGAAGGCAATTCAAATGAAAAATTAGTTTTATTATTAAAATTGAAGGTACTCGCATAAGTCAGTTCAACAAATGAAACCACAATCCTGTCAGTAGTTACGGTAGAAATGTCTTCGATAGTAATTACTAAAAAAACAGGGCTTTGCAGGGAACTGCTGGGAATGTTAGTTATCTGCTTTTTTATGTAAGTGAAATAAGGCATCGGCTCATCATCGATAACTGTATTAAAAAATTTGATTCTTATGTTTCGGGAGTTTAACGCATTTCCCGAAGTGCCAAATCTGAAAGAAACATTAGGTCCGCCAGGATAAACATTAAGGCTGTCAAAGCCTGCGGATAATCCATAGCCAGGAAAAATATCGTTAGTGCTCCATCCTTCCCCAATATCGTAAGATGAAGAGTAAACATAGCTTCCCAAAGGCAAGCCATATCCCGCATTAAGCTGGTTTTTATAATAGTTGCCCCGGGTGTTCATAAAATAAGGTTCGGCCGGAAGTGTATTACCAGCTATATTATTAACATCATCCGAAAACCTTAAATTATTTCCTGCAGGATTCACTGTTAAAAAATAGGATGAGGTATCAGTCTGCAAACTATAATGATCAGAGAGTTGATAATCCGGATCACGATATAGTTTTGTGTCAATTTTTCCATCATTCATTACTCCCCGGAATTCAATATATCCCGACGGTGTCAGGGGCCCTGTAGATGTTGTTGTATATAACGGTATTTCCTGCCCATTTCTCCATAATTGAAATTGCTCAGCAGGTGTATTACCTAATGTTATTGTATTTAATGCAGATTGAGGAATACGGTACAACCCGTCTTTGCCCACGTAAAACTTGTAATAAGTTTTGTTATAATCAATCCAGCTATTTGGAAAAGGCTGAGAAAATCCTGCTACTGATATGAATATAAAACAAAATAGTAATAATTTTTTCATTGTAGTTAGTTGATGCCTTAGTCGTTTTCTTTTTTGGTGAGATCAAATCTCAACGAAAAGATATGGGTGTATAATGGATTGGATTGATTAGCAAGATTAGAAAAAGCATAATCAATTCGTACATTTTTAATTTTGAAACCTGCACCTAAGCTTGGTTGGTAAACCCACACTTTTTTTTGATTCGTCGTATCCCCGTCAGCGAGCGCTTTTTGAAAATTATATATACCAGCTCTTATAAAGAAAACATCATTTATTGCAGCCTCGATGCCTGCGTGTGGGTCAACACTTACCGGGTTGCCGCTTATAACTGTATTTCTCTTTCCGTCAAAAGTGAAGTCAAGATCCGCTTCTGCTAATATATTTACGGTTGAACTCAACTTGAAATTGTAAGAACTTCCAATGGTAAGCCGGGGAGCTGTAAGTTCAGTTGATTTTACAGGAATATCATTTTTGGTAAGGTAGAGCACTTCTTTTTCTTTTTCGCTAAATGTGAACGACCATGCATTAAAAGTAGTTGTGATATCTTTGGCAACTACACCGAGGCTCCAGTTGTTCTTTTGTAATTTAAATCCTGCGTCAAAGCCAAATCCCCAGGCTGCTGCAAAATGGCCAACTTTTCTGTATATAATTTTTGCATTTCCGCCAAAGCTCATTTTCACATCTTCGTCATCTCTTATTTTTTGGGCAAACGACAATAAAACCGCATAGTCTGCTGAGGAGAAAGTGGTAATGTTTCCATAATTAATACTACCATCCGGTTCAACAAGAAACAAGGTATTTGGGATATCGTCTACCGCAAATCTTAAAATAGAAAGACCAAGTGTCCTTCTATTGTCACTCACAGGAATAGCAAGGCTGCCGTAGTCGTATTTTCCAATATTATCAAAATAACTCGCATGCATAAAATTTACGGATGGATTATCCTGCACTCCTGTCAATGCCGCCGGGTTCCAATATCCTGCAGTACCGTCAGATACCGATGCAACCTGGGCAGCTCCCATTCCTAATCCGCGGGCACCAGCACCTATGTTTAGAAATTCATTTGAGTATTTTCTGAATTGGCCAAATCCCAGGCATGGGAGTAGCAATAGAGAAAGAATATTTATAATTTGAGAAATTCTCATAAGGAAGAAAAGATCAGTTTATAGACAGGTTCAGTGTAATTCGGGTAATTAAAACGATTCTTAGTTATATATATTGCGTTTAATAAGCTGTGTCGCAACATTAAAATTAAGCAAATCTTACTCAAAAACTATTTGTAGCTCATTACTATTCACCAGGGTTAAAACAAATGATTTTCCTGTCAAAGGCGGAATAAAATGTATTTATTAAAAAAAATTACAAAGTATACACAGCGATTGTAATATGCACGTAAAAAGCGCAGTTAAGAAACCGCGAATTAATTAAGTCTGAAGGTTTGTATTTTTGTGGATTATTTTTGATCCACTTTTATTTAACTCCCTTGAAACAAGCTGAAAACATTGTATGGATAACGTAATTGAAGAATTAAATTGGCGGGGCCTTGTTCAGGACATAATGCCTGGCACAGAAGAGCAACTTAATAAAGAATCTACCACCTTCTACGTCGGATTTGATCCCACATCAGACAGCTTGCATATTGGCAACCTCATACCGATAATTTTGATGGTTCATTTGCAAAAGTTTGGCCACAAGCCTGTTGCTTTAATCGGTGGCGCTACCGGCATGGTGGGTGACCCATCAGGTAAAAGCGAGGAGAGGAACCTATTGAGCATTGATGTACTAAACCACAATCTTGAATCAGTAAAACACCAATTGATGGCATTTCTTGATTTTAGTGAAGGGAAAGCCAATGCCGCTGAAATGGTCAATAATTATGATTGGTTTAAAGATATTTCTTTCCTTGATTTTATACGAGATACAGGTAAGCATATCTCCATAAATTATATGATGGCCAAGGATAGTGTACGTAAAAGACTGGAAGCTGAAAATGGCATGAGCTTCACTGAGTTTACCTACCAGTTGGTACAGGGATATGATTTTTACTGGCTATATCAAAATAAAAATTGCAAGCTACAATGTGGCGGAAGTGATCAATGGGGTAATATAGTTACAGGCACTGAATTGATCAGGAGAAAATGTGGTGGCGAAGCTTATGCTTTTACCTGCCCTTTACTTACAAAAGCCGATGGAAGTAAATTTGGTAAAAGTGAAAAGGGAAATATATGGTTGGACGCCTCCAAAACCTCACCATATAGCTTTTACCAGTTTTGGATGAATACAGCAGATGCGGATGTTGAAAGATTTTTAAAAACATTTACTTTTTTATCAAAAGAAGAAATAGATGAACTGGTTAATCAACATAGAGGAAATGAACATCAAAGAATACTTCAAAAAAGATTAGCAGAGGAACTGACCTGCTTCGTTCATTCAAAAAAAGATTACGAGTTTGCGGTAAAAGCATCAAATATTTTGTTTAGTAACGATACTGCACAAACGCTTAAAGAATTGACGGAAGAACAATTGCTGCAGGTTATGGAAGGCGTTCCTACAATTGAAATAGAGAAAGACCAGGTTGAAAATATTGACATTCCTTCACTTTTAGCGTTTACAAAAATATTTCCAAGTAAGGGAGAGGCCAGGAAAATGATTACAGGTGGAGGCGTTTCTATTAATAAAGAAAAGGTGACATCCGTGGATGAAAAAATTAACGGTAATATTTTTCTTAACGATAGATATTTGCTGATACAAAAAGGGAAAAAGAACTATTACCTGCTTAGAGTAACTTAAAAACTTATTTACTAATTTCCATTTCCAGTTATTAAACAGCTTTTTTTAAGTGTTTCGATTCAGGCAGCAATTGCCTGTTGTATTCTTCAATGTCAGGGATGAATGCTTTTTCTTTAAGTAAATAGCCGTTACCTTTTTCACAGAAATGAACTTTGATATTTTCTATGCTGATGGGGTTGCCATCAGGAATGTCTGCAATATTACTGTGCCTTATATCATGTCCGTCGATGATCATTACAAGCCCGCTACCTATGGCTTCCATCTTATTGCCATCCAATATAAGCATTCCGGTATCTTCTCCAAGGCCTATCCCTACAGCTGATGGATTGCTTGCAATAGCCTGGGCTAATCTTCCAAATCTTCCGCGTTTTTCAAAATGACTGTCAAAAATTACATCATCCATAAATCCGAGGCCTGTGGTAATTTTTACTTCGCCTTTTAAATGAGCGGTTGTTGCATTGCCTTCATAAATCATGGTATTACTCATGGCCATTGCCCCGGCGGAGGTGCCCGCCACTATAAAATTTTCCTCATGCTCGTAGCGGTTAAGAAGTATTTCAAGTAATTCTGTTCCGCCAAATGTAGCAGAAAGCCGTAACTGGTTTCCACCGCTGAACATTACAACATTGCATGTCTTGCTGCGTTCAAGATAGTCTGAATCCATCGCATCAGAACGGTTACGAATTGGCATTAAACCAATATTTGTACAACCAATTTTTCCAAAAGCATTCAGGTAATTTTCACCTACTTCGTTAGGTATCATAGAAGCAGTAGTAATTACTTCTATCCTTGCATCAGGCCCACCCGCTTCTTCAACTATGCGGCGAAGAATCCCCAGCTCAAAAAAATTAAGATTGTTTCGAACCATTTCTCCTTTTTCCAGGTCAACGCCTTTATCTTCAGCGCCACCTATCGCAAATAGTTTCCCCAACGGATTTTGCATGCATTCAATTTTGATAAAAACATCGTTTCCCTTTCATTTCAGTTAATATTTTCCTTACAAACAATGTCAAAATAAATACTCTTACAAATGTAACGGAATTGGAATAAACAGATTGTGCAAGTACTTTCCTATTTTTTTTCGACAACTAATTTTACATACCTTACAAATTGGTGTCAGCACCTATTTATCAAAAGATCAACAACCCTTTCCTTTTATGAAAATTATAGAAATCAAAGTGCTTCGTGGTCCAAATTATTGGAGTATACGTCGCCCTAAGCTTATTCAAATGAAGCTTGACCTGGAAGAAATGGAAGAATTGCCTACCAATAAAGTTGAGGGATTTAAAGAGAATCTGGAAAAGTTATTGCCCGGCCTTTATGAACATACATGCAGCGAAGGAGTACCCGGCGGGTTTCTATCACGCATAGAAGACGGTACCTGGATGGGACATGTAATCGAGCATGTAGCGCTCGAATTACAAACACTTGCCGGTATGGATATGGGATTCGGAAGAACGAGATCTACAGGGAAGCATGGAGAATATTTTGTGGTGTTTGATTATATGGAGGAAGAAGCGGGAGTTTATGCGGCAAAATCAGCTTTTAAACTTGTGCAATCTTTAATTGATAATTCCGATTATGATCTTGAGGAACAAGTCCAGGATATAAGGGTAATAAGAGAGGACACACGTCTCGGGCCCTCAACAGGAAGTATTGTTGACGAAGCGGTAAAAAGGGGGATTCCCTTCATAAGACTAAATAAACACAGTCTTGTACAACTGGGATATGGAATACATCAGCAGCGGATAAGAGCGACCATTGCGAGTACAACTTCGAGCATTGCGGTTGATATCGCAGGCGATAAGGAAGAAACAAAAAATCTGCTTAGCGCAGCTGAAGTACCTGTACCAAAAGGGATAATTCTTCACAGTGATGAAAGTGTCCAGCGTGCAATTGATGCTGTAGGGTATCCATTTGTAATTAAGCCAATAGATGGAAATCATGGTAAAGGCGCTACTACAAACATTACCAGCCTTGAACAGGCCGAAAAAGCATTGGAAGCTGCAAGGAATTACGGACGCACTGTTATCTGCGAAAAATACATAACAGGTTTTGACTACCGGATTTTGGTAGTCAATTTCAAATTTGTATGTGCAGCATTGCGCACACCCGCTTCGGTTAAAGGCGATGGTGAGCATACTATTGAGTGGTTAATAGAGGAAACTAATAAAGACCCTAGACGGGGTTATGGCCACGAAAAAGTTTTAACTCAAATAAAAATTGATGGCTTTACTCAAAAAATGCTGGATGAAAAAGGATATAGTTTAGATACAATTCCTGCAAAAGATGAATTGGTTTTAGTAAAACCTACGGCAAACTTATCGACGGGAGGTACCTCTACTGATGTAACGGATGAGGTTCATCCTGTAAATATTTTTTTAGCGGAGCGTATTGCAAAAATCGTAGGACTTGACATTTGCGGAATTGATATAATGGCATCCGATTTAAAAAAGCCTTTAACTGAAACCGGCGGCGCCGTACTTGAAGTAAATGCAGCACCCGGGTTCCGTATGCACGTTGAACCGTCTGAAGGTATTGCAAGAAATGCGGCAGAGCCGGTTGTTGAGATGCTTTATCCGAAAGGGGCTGATGGCAGAATTCCTATTATCGCTATCACTGGCACAAATGGCAAAACAACAACAAGCAGGCTTACTGCACATATCTGCAAGGCTGCAGGTTACAAAGTTGGGTTTACTACGTCTGATGGGGTCTATATACAAAATCAGTTAATGATGAAGGGTGATTGTACAGGCCCCAAAAGTGCGGAATTTGTTTTAAAAGATCCTACTGTAGATTTTGCTGTGCTCGAATGTGCAAGGGGAGGTATTTTGAGAAACGGGCTTGCTTTCAGAAACTGTAATATCGCTATTGTAACCAATGTAACTGCCGATCACATGGGCCTGGGAGGCATTGAAACAATTGAGCAGATGGCCAGGGTAAAACAAGTATTGCCTGAAACTGTTTTCCGCAACGGTTTTGCAATTCTAAATGCGGATGATGATCTTGTATATGCTATGAGAAAAGACCTCGATTGCAATATAGCATTGTTCAGCATGGATGAAAATAACAAGCGTATAAAGCAACATTGCAAAAATGGTGGTATAGCAGCGGTTTATGAAAATGAATATGTAACAATATTGAAAGGAAACTGGAAAATTCGCGTGGAAAAGGTTTCGGAGATACCGATTACTTTTGGGGGAAAGGCGATTCATAATATCATGAACACCTTGCCCTCTATTCTTGCATGCTATCTTTTCAGAAATATAAAAGTTGAGGATATACGCCAGGCACTACATACATTTATTCCATCAGTATCACAAACGCCGGGAAGGCTTAATCTTTTTGAATTTAAAAACTTTAAGTTCCTGGCAGACTTTGCCCATAATCCTGCAGGGCTGAATCTTCTATGCGATTTTGTAAATCGGCTGGATAGTACCTATAAAGTGGGTATCATTAGCGGCACGGGTGACAGGAGAGACGAGGATATTCGGGAAATAGGAAAAATATCAGGGCAGAATTTTGATGAAATAATTATAAGGCAGGACAAGCACTTACGGGGACGTACAGCCGAAGAAATAATTAACCTGTTAGTTGAAGGCATCAATGAAGGAAAAACTAAAGATATTCCCGTTACAATTTTGCAAAAAGAGAAAGAGGCCATACAATATGCGTACGATAATGTAAAACCAGGAGCGATCATCACAATAATGTGCGATGTGATTCCAGATGCATTGGATTACATTAAAAAACTAAAGGAAGACGAAGAAAAAGAAAGCGAAGTTTCTTTGTCTAAATAAAAAGCATGTATATCACTTTTTGAAATTTTACTCCATACCCTTACTTTTGCACTCCTATTGTCCCATAGTATAAAGGTAGTACGACAGATTTTGATTCTGTTTGTCGAGGTTCGAATCCTCGTGGGACAACATCTCTGTAATGGTAATCAATTGGTTATATAAGGTAATTGACAGCGTGCTTGACACTATTTCAAAAAAAGGACCTTATCTTCACAATGATTTCTATCAAAGATTTGAACGTCTTTAAAGCCCGGTAATCTTATCGGGTTTTTTATTTCCATATATTAGGAGTGTCCGGGTAAACTCATTGCTTTATTTGCCTAGTAAATTTTATTAGGAGAGATGAATCAACTATTAGGACCATCTGGGCAAAACTCACGTGACTCTTTACCGGTTTCCTTGTAATAGGAGAAAAGTGAATAGACTCAGGCGCCTCCCTGCATGAATCATTGTAAAAGGAGTCACGATTCAAACCTGAGCCGCGTGTCAAAAGGAAGTCAAAGAAAAAGCCTTGAGCCGCTTAAGAACATTTAAATCAATAAGACATTCCTAACGGAATCTATCTTGCTTATCAGTAAGGTTTTTTCGTTTTGCCTTATTGGCTTATTACTCTCAGAGATAATTTTATGATCAATATGAATAATAACGTGGTAAAATGTCGGATTATTTCAAGGCAATGTCCTTGTAGATAAGTAAAAAAGAACCCATCTTTGGATGGGTTCTTAATAATTATTTTGTAATCTGATCTGAATGGACTTTAATTCTATGCGTATATGGAAACTTTCTCTAATTTTTTACCTAACTCCTGTACGGCTGATTCAATTTTTTTAACCTGGTCAGCCGATGGATATTTGTTCCCAGTTGAGTATTGTCTTAATAAGCTGGGGTTTACATTTGCAAACTCAGCTAACGAAGAAATTTTTATTTGATTAAATTCTTTGAAGAAAGCTTTGAGATCATACGATAATTCAATATCCATATGATCAGTATCAACCTTACTCCAGAATTTATCGGTTTTCCCTTCGTGTTGTTGGTAATCTTTAATTAATTGTTTTAAATTTTGTTGTAGATCAGCAACGGTATTTCCGTAGGGTGTAGGAATAAAGTTTCCTTTATTTTCTACGATGCCCCAAAGCATTCCGTCTTTGACTTCGACAATAACGTCGATTTTAGTAGTTGATTTCATTTTAGTTCCTTTTTGTTGAATGAGTGATTGTAGTAGCGTTCAAAGGATTTGGATTAGGATTTCATAAAGGCAGGGGTATTATTTCAACCCCGCCTGTTTTAATAATTTGTTTGCAGTTCCAGTTGGCACCTCTTTCGAGCTATGC
>JBKJRY010000115.1:0-4553 GCA_046593045.1 Chitinophagaceae bacterium
GCCAAAGTAGCCGGTGGAGTGGGCCGGCCCGGTGCCGGAAGTTTCGATGGAGCTGGCTTTTCTTTAAATTTAAAAATTGAGACACATGATGAGATCAATGTAGTCGCAAAGGAAGGATTGAATATCAGGAACACTGCTTTGTTGGGCAGTCCTAATCCAAACCTTCCCGGGATGGTGGTAGTTTTTGATTGCGATCTTATTAAACCCGATGGAGGCATTATTCCGAAAAATACCAACCTTGCATCTTTGTTCAACATCGCCGGAACCGATGATACACCCGGTGCCGGCGTCACCATCTGGGCCGGATGGCATGTACTGGAATCAATTCCTGAAGGTGTAAACCAATTCACTATAAAAGTTGCGGTTGCAGATAAGGCCGGCCGTGTGGGGTATGATGAAATGAAAGTATATGTGACGACGGGTTCAAAAGTCGCCACAAATGGTCAGGCATTGACACCGATGCCACTGCCTCTTCCATTTACACTGGGCGACGGAATAGATGATGCCGATGGCCCTGAAGTAACCATGGTGGCTCCCGAAGTGCCTACGAGTGTATCCACCGGCCCTGCTACTTCTCCTACACCCCCTTCCAACGCTTCTTTATTTTTCATACAGGTATCGGCTTTAGATAAAACGAGAGCCGGCATTGCTGTTAATGAAAATGCGGAAGGTAAACCTGATGCAGGAAGGGGTACTATAGTTGATCCTACTCAGTCATCAGTTGGCCCTAATCATTTTGTACCTGGATTGTATGTAACCTTTGATGTGCCTTTATTGCAACCCAACGGTAACATCATAGTTGCAGGTGATAATCTTGCACCAGTATTCAATATTGCGGGCAGTGAAATAGAACCATCGGGATTGATCCGCAGCACATTTAGCTGGGTAGTTGGTGGCTCACTTTTAGTGCCTGCTGGCAAAACCTCTGTAACAATTAAAGCAAGGATTACCGATAATAATGGTAAAACGGGCAGTGCTACAAAAGTAGTACAGATAAGCTCTGTGGTAAACGGGCAGGCTTTGACACCGGATATGTAATTTATTATTACGAAGAACATCCGGAAGCATGGTACAATTGTTGGAAGTGCTCTTGCCTACCTTCGGCTAAGGTCGCAAAAACATTGAGCAATCATTAACCATCCCGCTGTAAAAAAATACAAAAAAAACAGCAAGTAACATAAAGCTTGCTTCCTGTTTTTAAATTCTTTTTCAAAATGAAATTTTCAAAAAACAGTCACCATTGTTTATTCACCATTTTTTTATTGCTATTCTTTGCTTCTATAGCAAATGCACAACATCAGCACATGGATATGGATATGAAAACCGGAAATAAAAATGTTTACATGGCCATGATGGATACGATGATGCAAAACATGGATACCGTAAGCATGAAACACTCTGCGGATCTGGATTTCATGCAGATGATGATTCCGCACCACCAGGGTGCTATCGAAATGGCGCATTACGAAATTAAACATGGAAAAAATTTCGAAATGATACAATTGGCTAAAAGCATTATTGCAGAGCAGACGAATGAGATTCAGCAGATGCATTTGTGGTTACAAAATAGTAATACAAAATCATTAAAGGAGAATAACGACCATGAAAAACCTTAACTGCTGACCATGTCGGTAATGATGGAGAATATGCCGGCTTCACATTCATTAACAGGTATAGACCAATCTTTTGCTGCCATAATGATGCCCCATCACCAGGCAGGTATTGATATGGCTAAAGTGATCCTGCAGTTTGGAGCCAGCAAAACAGTTTCACGGCTCGCCCAAAATATTATCTCATCACAAGAAGTAGAAATAGAACAAATGAAATCTTTTATAAATCAATAAATAATCATGAAGCTTACACCTAAATTTTTGCTGCCTTTCCTTTTGCTATCTTTTTGTAAGAATGTAAAAGCACAGGCGCCTTATCATCACGACAGAGTATATACAGCCAACCAGATATCCAATACCGTTTCTGTGATTGATCCATCAACACAAACCCTATTGGGCGAAATTGTTTTGGGAAAATCACAGCCAGATATATTTAGCCCTTTGTACAAAGGCCAGGCACTGGTACATGGATTGCGTTATGATCCTCATGCAAAAATACTGGCAGCAGTTTCCATTGGCTCCAATGGCGTTACGTTCGTATCAACAGAAAACAATAAAATTTTAAAAACAGTGTATGTGGGCCGTTCGCCGCACGAGCCTACTTTTACGCCAAATGGCAAACAGGTTTGGATATCGATAAGAGGAGAAGCATACATCAGCGTGATCGATGTTGCTAGAATGCTGGAGATAAAAAGAGTTCCGGTGGCTGATGGTCCGGGGATGGTTGCCTTTACACCCGATGGTAAATTCGCTTATGTTTGTTCCAGTTTTACGCCTGAAGTAGATGTGGTAAATACAGCAACCTATAAAATCGTAAAAAAAATACCGGTGGTAAGCCCTTTCTCTCCGAATATCTTTTGCAGTCCCGATGGTAAGTGGATAGCATTAACACATAAAGATGTTGGTAAAACAACTGTGATTAGTACAACCACCATGTCTCTAAATAAAGTATTGAACACAGGTCCGGTAACCAATCATGTTACTTTTACTGTTTTGAACAAAACGCCGTTGATGTTAGTAACGGTTGGAGGTGAAAACAAGATGAAAGTATTCAATGTAAATAAAGAGTTTGAACTAACAGATAGCATTGCCGTGGGCGCATTACCGCATGGTCTATGGCCTTCAGCTGATGGTAAATTTGTGTATGTAGGTTTAGAAAATGATGATAAAGTTTAGGCGATTGATCTTCAAAAAATGGAGGTAGTAAAAACCATTCCTATAGGGCAAAGCCCGCAGGCATTGGTGTATACAGCAAATAAAGTGGCACATCCTGAAAATGCAAATAATCTTACCCCACTCAAAGGCGAAAACACCCAGGTAATTACTTTGAAAGAAATAAATATGGGTAATGGTAAGGGTGTGTTGGTTGTTCGCAGCATAGGCTTGACAGATCTTGTGCTACAAAGTTTTAATCAACTGCAGCCTGATGCAACCTATACCCTGGCGTTAACTAAATCTACTAATGAGCCATATGCCGCAGATTATATAATAAATACATTTAAGGCCGATGCTAAAGGAAATTATATGGGGCATACTACCGGCGTTGTTAAAATACTGGGGGATGAATCTGTAAAAGATTTTACCTATGTAGTATTGCTGGATGCAGGAATGAAAACAATATTGTTAAATGGCGCTGATAAATAGCCATTGCTTTTTTTGTGATAAGCCCTTTTACTTATCTAAAAATGGATATTTAAAAAGGACTTTTTATTATTGCTATGCTGTATCTGATATAACATAAAGTAATTGCCCATCACTTTTAGCAATTTACAATGCACACGATTATAGATGAGCTTTGTGTTCTTAAAACGAAGATATCATCATGAAAGAAGCGACACAATTAGCAGTTATAAAAAAACCATCAAAAAGTTTATTAGACCGGAGCATTACTACAAGAGAAGTAATTTTTTTATTGGCCGTTGTCTTTTGTTTATCACCGCTTATCTCTCCTCTTATTGCTTTAGTAATGGGTTTGGTGATTGCTCAATTTATCAGGCATCCATATTTACATCTCAATCATAAAGCAACACATATTTTGTTGCAGGTTTCAGTGGTGGGCTTAGGCTTTGGAATGAATGTAACCAGTGCTATGAAGGCAGGTAAAGAAGGGATTTTATTTATCATTGTTTCAATTATTGGCACATTGGTTATCGGTTTTTTTATGGGTAAGTTTTTGAAGATAGAAAAGAAAACTTCTTAACTGATCTCTGCCGGTACTGCAATTTGCGGTGGCGGTGCCATAGCTGCTATTTCACCCGTAATCAAAGCAGAAGAAAAGCAAATTTATGTAGCGCTTGGAACCATATTTATTTTAAACTCTATCGCGTTATTTCTGTTTCCTGTGATTGGCCATGCTATGAATTTATCTCAAACACAATTTGGTTTATGGTGTGCCATTGCCATACATGATACCAGCTCTGTGGTGGGCGCAGCAAGCAAGTACGGCGCTCATGCATTGGAAGTGGCAACCACTGTAAAATTAGCCAGGGCATTATGGATTATACCCGTTGCATTTTTATCCACTTTCATTTTTAAAAATAAAGGCAGCAAAATCAAGATACCTTATTTCATAGGCTTGTTTGTTTTAGCAATGATTTTAAATAACTATGTTCCTTTTGTGCAACAATATAGTCCTTACTTAACGGGCTTTGCTAAGGCCGGTTTAACCTTGACACTGTTTCTTATTGGTTGCGGGCTATCCCGTAAAGTATTGTAGGCAGTGGGTTTCAAGCTATTGATACAGGGAGTAGTCTGACAAACCCTTAAATAGGTTGACTAAAAATTAAACATTTTTAGCAATACTATGGCTTACATTAAAAAGGCAGGCCGCCGAAAAAATCAGTATCAAAAAGTTAGTTTTGACTTTAAACTTTCCGTCATTGATGAAATTCATAATGGACTTATTTCCATTAATCATGCCGCTAAGATTTACAACATTTCACG
>JBKJRY010000183.1:0-2648 GCA_046593045.1 Chitinophagaceae bacterium
CCTGGCTCAATACACGAAGGAGGTGAGCTTGGCTATTCACTCAGCCATGCTTTTGGGGCGGCTTTTGATAACCCTGGTTTAATTGTGAGTTGCGTGGTAGGCGATGGCGAAGCTGAAACGGGTCCCTTAGCCACTGCATGGCATTCCAATAAATTTTTAAATCCTGTTACCGATGGCGTGGTGCTGCCCATACTTCATCTAAACGGATATAAGATTGCCAACCCAACGGTGCTTGCCCGCATCAGTATTGAAGAATTGGATCAGCTGTTTAAAGGTTATGGCTGGAAGCCTTACCTGATTGAAGGTCACGACCCTATGGAAATGCACCAAAAAATGGCGCAGTTGATGGATAAAGTTATTGAAGAAATAAAACTGATAAAAAAGAATGCCCTTGAAAACGGAGATACTGAACGTCCCATTTGGCCTATGATTATTTTAAAGTCACCCAAAGGATGGACCGGACCAAAATATGTGAATGGATTAAAGATTGAAGGAAATTTCAGGGCGCACCAGGTGCCAATAACAGACCCGGCAACAAACCCTGAGCATTTACAACAATTAGAAGAATGGTTAAAAAGTTATAAACCCGAAGAACTCTTTGACGAAAATGGTAGGTTCAATGCTGAACTTGCTGACCTGGCTCCAAAAGGAGAAAGGCGAATGGGAGCTAATCCGCACGCCAATGGTGGCTTGCTGCTGCACAATCTTCGTATGCCTGATTTTCGTGAATACGGAAATGACTTAAAGAATCGTGGAGAAAAAGGCCCCGGTGATACATTGGCTTTAGGAATCTTTATGAGGGATATAATAAAATTGAATTCTGATAAAAGAAACTTTCGTGTTTTTGGTCCTGATGAAACATTGTCAAATAAATTGAATGCTGTGTTTGAAGCCACGGATCGCCAGTGGGAACTGCCCATAATTGACACGGATGAGTTTTTGAAAAAGGATGGTCGGGTAATAGAAATGTTGAGCGAACACCAATGTGAAGGCTGGCTGGAAGGATATCTGTTAACAGGAAGACATGGATTGTTTAATTGTTATGAAGCGTTCATCCATATCATTGATTCTATGTTTAACCAGCATGCCAAGTGGCTGAAAGTTACCTCGGAACTTCCCTGGCGCAGAAAAATTGCTTCACTAAATATTTTGTTAGCTTCGCACGTATGGCGGCAGGACCATAATGGATTTACCCACCAGGACCCAGGTTTTATTGATCATGTAGTGAACAAAAAAGCATCTGTTGTGCGGGTGTATCTGCCACCTGATGCCAATTGTTTGTTATCGGTGATGGATCACTATTTCCGTAGCAGACATTATGTAAATGTGATAATAGCAGGCAAGCATCCAGCCCCACAATGGCTTTCTATGGAAGAAGCCGTAATTCATTGTACCAAAGGAATTGGTATCTGGGAATGGGCAAGCAATGATAAAGGCGAAGAACCTGATGTAGTAATGGTATGTGCCGGTGATGTGCCCACACTTGAAACATTGGCCGCAGTATCCATATTAAGAGAAAAATTGCCTGACCTCAAAGTGCGGGTAGTGAATGTAGTTGACCTGATGAAATTGCAACCTGAAACAGAACACCCGCACGGTTTAAGCGATGCTGATTTTGATACATTTTTCACTAAAAACAAACCGGTAATTTTTGCATTTCATGGCTATCCCTGGCTTATACATAGACTCACTTACAGGCGCACCAATCACAGCAATATTCATGTGCGGGGCTATAAAGAAGAAGGCACCATTACCACCGCTTTTGATATGACAGTTCTTAACGACCTTGACCGGTTTCATTTAGTAATGGATACACTCGATAGGTTACCACAATTAAAAGATAAAACCGCTTACCTAAAACAGGAGATGCAGGATAAGCTTATTGAACACAAATATTATATCCGGAAGAATGGGTTGGACATGCCGGAAATAAGAGATTGGAAATGGAATATATCAGGCTCCAAAAAATAGATTTTTAAATTACAGATAAATTAAAACAAAATGACAAACGAAAAAAAATTAGGCATCTGGATGGATCATGCAAGTGCGCATTTAATGGAATATGCCGATCCAATTGTTACGAAGAGCATTTCTTCAGAATCTACCCATGAGGAGAAGGAATTTACATTACAAAAGGGTGAAAGTTTTATGCAGAGAAAGAACCAGCAGCAAGAGGCAGCGTACTATAAGGCCATTGCGGAGTCTATCAAGGATTATGATGAGGTTTTGATATTCGGTCCCACCAATGCAAGAGTTGAACTACTCAATATTTTAGAAGCGGATCTTCATTTTTCAAAAATAAAGATTGAAACAAAACCAAGCGATAAAATGACGGAGAACCAGGAGCATGCTTTTGTAAGGGATCATTTTTCAAAGTGAGAGAATTGGCATTGGTCGGCTTTTTCCGTTTCGATTTGGCTTATGGAGTTTGGCTGGTTTTATTAGGCTTAAGAAAATCAATCTGAATACTATTGATTAAGCAAAACATATGAAATACAAAAAAAACCATGCTATACATTTTAGTTTTTATCTCAATATTGTCCTAAACGATTTTGAAATTCAATAAAAAGGAGAAAGCGTTTTGTAACTCAAATTATCTTTGAGGTGCACAACAAAAGCAAACTTTCTCTTATGTCAAATCTAACGCT
>JBKJRY010000290.1:0-2643 GCA_046593045.1 Chitinophagaceae bacterium
TTCCTTCGGATTCGCAGTCACCCACGACACCCTTGCTCCTGGCTAATACTCCCTACTGTAAAGTGTATTCAGGACTTCCACCCCTATAGCTGATATACATGCCTGGCACACATAAAATATCCCCGAAGAACTTCCGGGGATATCAAATATTTAGAAAAGATTACTAAGATATCGGTGCAGAAGCGCCGGCTACCGGACTCGGTTTAACATCTTTTTCTTTCATTCCTTCGTTGAGCTCATTTTTTACGTGATCTTTTGCATCATTAAATTCTCTCACTCCCTTACCAATACCCCTCATAAGATCGGGTATTTTTTTGCCTCCAAAAAACAAAAGTATTACCAAGACAATTAAGATCCATTCAGATCCGCCGGGCATTGAGAGAAGTAAAACGGGCTTAGATAAAATACTTAACATTATTTATGATTTTTGGTGAATGAAACTTAAAATTCAAAGTTAGGAAATTTAATATCAGAATTTTGTAAAATTATTATTTACAATTACGAGCATTTGATACCAACAGTTTGCTGTGTAATTGTTTTTAACAAATACTATCTGGCATAATTAAATTACTCGCACTGAATAATAAAATTTGTACTTATAAGGTCGCAAAATATGCCATCTAAATAAGGTAAGATAATCGTTTAGGCTCATATAAAAAGATTTATGTACCAGTCAAACTTTTATTAAAATGGCCATGTAATAAACATAGCCATTTACAATTTCAATATATTGTATAGTAACTATCCAAAGAAAGGCGTAACGATATCCAATACTTGCTGTGTTGTTAGTGGCTCGTCAAATCCTGCAGAAGCAGCGCTTGAATCAATATATGCATTGCCACCAATACCAACTACATTTACTCCAGCCTGGCTAGCTAAATCTTCGCCGTTATAACTCATTTGTATTGCCGAATTTGCCGGAGGAAAATCGATACCACTTTGATTTAAGGTTATCCATGGTTTCAAAACCTGTCCCGATGGGATTGCCACATTGAGGGCTCTTCTCATTTGCCTGATATGAGATGCATGTCTTGCCTCAACTGAATGAATTTGCAGCGCAGCGGTAAGAACAACCCGGTTACTCTGTACTGCAGGTGCCTGTCCCTTATATGCTCTTACTCCTGTATCTTCAAACGTTTGAGCCATTGCCAATTGAACTGTATAGTTAGATAAATAGCCAGCGAAGGGTCCTGTACCTGAGCCGCCACCTGCTGAAAAATCAAATGTGGGTTTTGCAACTGCAGCAGTTCCTAACACTGACTTAAGAAAAGCAACATGCTTATTTTCATCGTCTCTTATTTTGGTTAAAGCTGCCTGGGCCGGTCCACTAGCTGTAAGAAATCCGGGAGATCCAACGATGTTTGTATAAAACTCTGCTTCAAGATATTCGAGTGTTAAAGCAAAATTTAATACGTCATTTACGGTGCTGGTGGATTGACCGTAAGCTGTTTTAAACATTGATCCTAGTGCAAAGGGAATGGATGCAACAGCAATTTTCCCAGATAAATTTGCAAATCTTTTCATTGCACTTCTCCTGGTGTCGAGTTTATCGTACACCTCTGGATCAACTTTTTCTATTTCAGAAATTATATTTTGTAAGTTCATAATTAGTTTTTTTAAGATGGTAAATTACTTGCGTTGATTTTTGTAGTTATATAAGCGCCTGCGATGCCCAAAACTTCAGATGGCGTACGTGCCGCATCAAGGCCATTTCCATCAACAGTATTTGCAAATGTCCCATTAGAAAGAAGATCGGCGATCAGTGCTGCATGTCTTGCCTCAACTGAAACGATTTTTCCGGCAAGAGTCAGATAGGTTGGGCCATTGCCGCTTGTTGATATTAATTGCCCTGCACCATTATAGGCAGTTACACCTAAATCTTCAAATGCTTTAGCGGTATTAAGTACACTATCTCTGCTGTTGAAATCAATGGAAGAAAAATTTACTGCTAAATCCACAATAGCACTTGAACCAAGAGCTGCTTTGAAAAACTCGCGATGGGCAACTTCATGATTTCTTATATCTGTCATGTATTCCATTTCCAAAGTAGAAATTCCTGAATATGGAGTCATCACAACTTGTGAATAAAAGGCTGCTTCCAGTTGCTCAAGTGCATAAGCATAATTTAATATTCCTACATCTCCACTACCAAGATCAACTCCATCGTTACTTGTCATGTTGTTATCTTTCTTGCAGGCAGCAGCTGTTGCCATTATTGCAGCGCCAGCACCAACAAATCCGAAAAATTTTCTCCTCGAGAATGATTTATTACTTATCTCCTGGATGAGTTGAGGTTCGTTCTCAATTTTTTTTGTGTCTAACATAATTAGGTTTTTTAATGATTGAAATTGTTTTCCGAGTCGGTTTTTTTAACTCCACATCATTTACGATCAAATACTTTACGCGGTTTTTTTATTTATTTAATACATCATTTTCTTACTATGAAGTTTTATTGATAGAATGTGGTGACATTATATTTGGCAAAGGCTTACAAAGAATTATCTTATTATAAATTTTGGGTGAAAATTTCTAATAATTATTTGAATAAAATATATATAATTGAAAAGAATTGACCATAATTAATTCGAGGGACATTAGTCAGAAGGCTAAGAAGCTATTTGAGTTAATTATTTTAAAATCCTT
>JBKJRY010000363.1:0-3821 GCA_046593045.1 Chitinophagaceae bacterium
TTTATGAACAAAAGGAAAAATGATAAAAAGCAAGTACAAAAATATTTTCACGCAACCCACGTCAAATATGCTGCGTAGTGATTTTTCACAGACTAAATATCTAAACGATTAATAATAGCTCCACGAAACAATTGAATTTTCTTATCTCTTTCAAATTGCTTGAGAATACGGGATATTACAACCCTTGTAGTGCCCAGTTCATTAGCCAGATTTTGATGGGATAGGTAAATCATTCCACTCTCATAAATTTCACTTTTATACTTTAAATATTCCATTACCCGAACATCAATATGTTCAAATACCACTCTTTGGAAGGAGCCGATTAACTCATCATACCGGCTTCTGAACATCCGCATCACATATTTGTTCCAGGAAGGATACTTAAGCTGCCATTCCATAATAAGTCCCGCAGGAAAAATAAGCGCTTCTGTAGGTTCTATTGCCACCCCATGCGAAGTACTTTTATTGTCAAAATATGCAGCAGCTAAAGACATAGTACAAGTTTCTTCTGGCCTGACATAATAAAGCAAAATCTCCCTGTCTTCTTTCTGCTGATAAACCCTGATGGCACCTTTAATAACGATAGGCAGAAATTTTATGTACTGTCCATCCCGGACAATAACATCCCCTTTATTCAGGGTAACTATATTTGCGTTTTTACTAAGCTCCTCTTGTAGTTCAGGTTCTGAAAAGAAGGATAATTTTTTAGACAGATCGTATGTAGTATCCATAAGTTTTGGGAGTATTTAAAAGAACGCTCTAAACAATTATCAGGGAGCCTGTTTAATTATGTCGTTATGCAATTGATCAAGGCTTTTTCTATCTTAGGATGCCTCTTGTTTTTCATCTTTAATTAAGCCTTTTATCTGTTGGGCAAGTTCTGGTGTAACAGTAACGCCATGTACTTCTTTTGCATGTACTGCTGCCTGGCTCATTATTTCTTCATCGGATGCAGCATGAATGACAGCTTTGCAATCAAAGCCGGCATCAGAACAATGTAATGTTTTCATCATGTTTAGTTTTCTGTTTATAATTTTGTTTACACTGCAATATACTTACCTAAATTACTATTAAACGGTATCAAAAGATACACATAAAAAAAATTGTTTTCTATGCCATACATAACCAAGGACTATCGTTTTAAAACATTCTATAACTCTGTATTAAATTCCTCAAAAGCTTTATCGCCGAAAATTATCCTGTAGAATTTAATGCCCGGTCTGGCGTTTTCAATTACGACCAAAAACATAAATAATATCGTGAAAAGTTATAATTACAATTCTCATAAGCTAATATAATTTTCTATTCAATTTAAGACCTAACGCTGGCGCAGGTTTGGTAGCCTGGCTAAGTGTGCCGGCGATACCTGTGCCATAATATACCATAGGCCAGGTATCTGTTGGCAAACGATGATTTTAAAAAATATTATTGCGGGCTCTAAAAGAAGCTACAGCAAATCCTCATTCTATTTTAACCACCCCCTCCGCTACCCCCCTTGGCGCAGATATGCTGTATAGCTTTGCGTCCGGCGTATCTGTGCTATTAGACTTCATACAACTAAAGTATCCAACTTTATAATTTCTAAAAGCCCTTACCTCCATAATAATCTATTGCACTACTACATTTACATTCTTCCGCTTTTATTACAAATCCAGCTTCCACAGGATTATTATGTATGTAATCTAATTTTTGGTGCGCCATTTTATTATTGATTAATTGTATTGGGTGGCTTTCAGGTTACCACAACCGAAATTTTACAGTATTGCTGTGAGATGCACATGGCTTGTCATTATGCACCACCCATACAACTCCAAATCTTTATTAGTTTGGCAGTAGCTTATACTGTTTAAAATCTCCTCCTTGTACTCATTTCTTATAAACAGATCAATCCAGTCGGTAACTGCAAACCTTACAAAATAAATTTTATCGTTACCAGCAAATTTGTATTTCTTACTCATTCAATAAATGTAAGAAATGACTTTATAAAAATTTAATCCATATTCATATCACAGATACCCTGCAGCACAAAAGCCATGCTGCATATCTGCGCCAGTAGCAGGTTCTGCAGGCCATTTCTTTTAATAAAGATTGTAATGTTACCTCTTGTGCATTTACATTTTGATAAAATAATATAAAAAGCAATGTTGCAATTTTTATTTTTTTCATCTTTTTATTTCATTGACAAGATTGCGTTAATCGTATTTTCCTAATTCTTGCTTACCTTTTGCGTGAATATAATTATCTTATTGCTATGATATAACTGAATGGCTGATTTCAGCAAAAAATAACCTGGAATCTGTATGCCGTTAGATACCGGTTTTTAGCAATGAAGAAATAGTAAGATCAATTAGGCCTGTAACGATTTATTATAATTTTTGCGTCATTTTTTTATAATTAAAAAGCCAGCACTTATGCTCAGAGAAAAGATGAATACCGCATTTTTATTTCTTGTTATATCTTTTTTGTTTTTACAAGGATGCAGCAAAACGAATGAAAAAAGCGAAGAAGACTGGATACCGCTTTTTAATGGACAAAATCTCGATGGTTGGGATATCAAAATTACTGGCCAACCGTTAAACGATAATTATAAAAACACCTTTCGTGTTGAAGACAGTACCATCCGTGTTGTATATGATGAATATAAAACCTTCGATGACAAATTCGGCCACTTGTATTATCAAACACCCTATTCTTATTATATTCTTCGCTATCAATACCGGTTTACCGGCAGGCAAACCCCCGGTGGCGCTGAATGGAATGTCAGTAACAGCGGCGTGATGATTCATTCCCAATCAGCCAAAAGTGTTAACATCAACCAGGATTTCCCGGTTTCCGTGGAAGTACAATTATTAGGCGGGCTTGATAGTGGAGAGCGGGCTACCGGTAATGTATGTACGCCGGGCACACAGGTATATATGAAAGGAAGTTTGCGACCTGAGCACTGTGTAAACTCTTCTTCCAAGACATATAACGGTGACCAGTGGGTGAGTATGACGGTGGTGGTGCTGGGTGATTCAATTGTACAACATATAGTAGAAGGCGATACGGTGCTTACTTATGAAAAGCCTGAAATAGGCGGTGGGTTTGTAGGAAGTAATCATACCTGGACTGATGCAAATATTACTGACTCGGCATTTTGGATAAACAAGGCAAGCACACCATTAACAGAAGGCTACATTGCCCTACAGGCGGAAAGCCATCCTGTCGATTTCCGAAGGATAGAACTTTTAAATCTTAAAGGCTGCACCGATCCAAAAGCTAAAAATTATAAAGACTATTATATTAAACCGGATAACCAACAATGCAAATATTAGACCCTGATAAAAATTTTAAATGATTGCTTTATCACAAATATTAAAACATAAAATAGTAGCTATTATTCGCGGCGCCAATCCGGACGATGTTTTAAAAATAGCCATGGCACTTCATGAAGGTGGCATCAGGATATTAGAGATCACATTTAATTCCCCCAATGCATTGGATGCAGTTAATAAACTGTCAAATCAAATGGGAAAAGAATTATTAATTGGTATGGGAACGGTTTTGAATGCATCAACAGCCAGGGAAGCTATCTCTGCCGGCGCTAAATTCATTATATCGCCAACACTCAACATTGAAACAATCAAAGCAACTAAAGAGCACGGAGCAGTAAGTATTCCAGGGGCATTTACAGCAACAGAAATTTTAACTGCGTATGATAACGGAGGCGATATCATAAAAGTATTTCCTGCCTCTGTGGGACCAAATTATATCCGTGATCTTCATGGGCCTCTCCCACATATTCCATTAATGCCAACAGGAGGTCTCAACATAAAAAATAT
>JBKJRY010000153.1:0-8586 GCA_046593045.1 Chitinophagaceae bacterium
CGGGAATGTTGTACATAAACGAGAATATAAAGATAAATCCCTTTGTGAAAGGCGGCAGCCAAGAACGCAATATGCGTGCAGGCACTGAAAATATTTATGGTATTGTAGGCTTTGCAAAGGCGTTGGAGCTTGCCACATTGAACCATGATAAAGACAGTACGCAGGTGCAGGAATTAAAAAATTATATGAAGGAAAAGCTGCTGGAAACTATTCCCGGTATTTACTTTAACGGCGACCAGGAAAACAGCCTTTATACTGTATTGAGTGTAGCCTTCCCGAAAACTGAAAAATCTGAAATGCTACTCTTCAATCTTGACATTAATAATATTTGTGCCAGTGGCGGCAGCGCTTGTACTTCAGGCGCTGATGCAGGCAGCCATGTGATACGGGCCATCAACAACGATCCTAATTATATCACCGTAAGGTTTTCCTTCAGTAAATACAATACTAAAGAAGAAGCAGATGTGGTTGTAGAGAAGTTGAAGGATATGATTTAAAGCGAGAAAAGAAAAGGCCTAAGGAAGTGTCTTGTAAGTTATTTTTTGCACAACAATTTTTTTTCATTTACAATTTTAACTGTGAATGAAAAATGCTGGCTGCGGAAATCTTTAGTAATATTATAGGGGTAATCATATTCTCAGCTGATCGTTTAAAATATGAGCTATACAAACACCGGGTTTGGATTTTTGATTTATATAAATCTTTATCTTCCCATTTACGATTACTAAATGACGATACCACAATACATTGAAAGTATAAACAGGAGATACAAACATGGAAATGCAACAGAACATACATTTCGCGGTGACCTGCAACAATTAATTGAAAGCCTGCTTCCTGAGGTAAGGGCGACTAATGAACCTAAGCGGCAAACTTGTGGCGCTCCCGATTATATTCTTACCAGGCGAGAAGTACCTGTTGGTTTTATTGAAGCCAAAGACATAGGCGATGATGACCTTGCGGGTGCAAAGAAAACCGGGAACAAAGAACAGTTTGACCGCTACAAAGCCTCATTAAATAATATAATCTTTACAGATTATATAGATTTTCATTTATACCGCGATGGAAAGTTTGTTACAAAAATTGCCATAGCGGAGCAATCGAATGGTGCTCTGATTCCATTGCCGGATAACTTTGCCGCTTTTACCAATCTTATAAAAGATTTTTCTACCCATGTAGGGCAAACGATAAAGAGTCCGAAGAAACTTGCGGAGATGATGGCCGGGAAAGCGCGCCTGCTTGCTGATGTAATTGAAAAGGCGGTGACGAGTGACGAAGCCATGCAGGAGAACAGTACGCTTCACGACCAGATGAATGCCTTTAAGGAAATACTCATTCACGATATTACGCCCAAAGGCTTTGCCGGTGTGTATGCACAAACCATTGCTTACGGTATGTTTGCCGCAAGGCTGCACGACCCTACTTTACCCACTTTCAGCAGGCAGGAAGCTGCTGAGCTTATCCCCAGATCAAATCCTTTTCTCCGCAAACTATTTGGCTATATAGCCGGGCCGGATATTGACGATCGCATACAATGGATAGTGGATAGCCTTGTGGAAATATTTTTAGCCTGTAACGTGGAAGAGATTTTAAAGAACTATGGCGTATCTACAAAAACAGAAAATCCCATCATTCATTTTTATGAAACTTTCCTAAGCGAGTACGACCCTAAGCTGCGTAAGGCAAGAGGTGTCTGGTACACGCCGCACCCGGTAGTGAGCTTTATTGTACGTGCCGTAGATGATATTTTAAAAACTGAATTTAATTTAAAAGATGGCCTTGGCGATACATCGAAAGTTACCATAAAAACAAAAGGCTACTCCAAAGCAACAGCCGACCAACGCTCTAAAATAAAAGATATTGACATAGAGCAGGAAGTGCATAAAGTACAGATACTCGACCCCGCCACCGGCACGGGAACTTTTTTGGCGGAAACAGTCAAGCATATTTATAAAAAGTTTGAAGGGCAACAGGGTATATGGAGCAATTATGTGGAAACACATTTGCTGCCACGGTTGAATGGTTTTGAATTGCTGATGGCCAGCTATGCCATGGCGCATTTGCAAATGGACTTACTGTTTAAAGAAACAGGCTATACATCCAGAAGCAACCAGCGGCTGCGGGTTTATCTTACCAACAGCCTTGAAGAACACCATGCAGACACGGGAACTTTATTTGCCAACTGGTTAAGCACAGAAGCTAATGAAGCCAATCGCATAAAGCGTGATACGCCGGTGATGGTGGTAATGGGAAATCCTCCGTATGCTGTTAGCAGTAGTAACAAAAGTGAATGGATTGAAAAACTAACTGCAGATTATAAAAAAGATTTGAATGAAAGAAACATACAACCACTCTCTGATGATTATATAAAATTCATTCGGTTTGGGCAGCATTTTATTGATAAAAATGGAAGTGGTGTGTTGGCTTATATTTCTAACAATAGTTTTCTTGATGGGATTATTCATCGGCAAATGAGAAAGAGTTTATTAGAAAGTTTTGATAGCGTATATATTTTGGATTTGCATGGAAATGCAAAGAAAAAAGAAGTTTGTCCCGATAGTTCGGCAGACGGAAATGTATTTGACATTATGCAAGGGGTTTCCATCAACATATTTATTAAAACTGGAAACAAGAGGAAAAATGAATTTGGTAAAGTACTTCATAAAGATTTACAAGGGAAACGGGAAGCTAAATATAATTTTTTAGAAATAAATAATCTTCAATCTCTGAAATGGACAGATCTTGAGATTAAAAAGCCAAATTATTTCTTTACAAACAAAGATTTTACAGGTGACACTAATTACAATCGTGGATTTTTAATTAATGAACTTTTCGAAATAAAAGCCGCTGGTATAAAAACTCATAAAGATGCTATAGTAATTGGATTTAACGAAAAAGAACTTAAAATTCAGATAGAAATCTATTTAAGTGTAACACAGAAAACAACTATTGTATTTGACGACTCTAAGATTAAATCGATTACATATCGTCCATTCGATAATAGAGTAATTTATTTTGAGACTAAGCTTATTGTTCGTCATCGTTTTGAACAAATTAAACATTCATTCTTTCAAAATTATTCCTTGCTTATAGGTAGGCAAACTAAAAATAAAGAAGTTAATCATTTTTTCATTTCAAATACATTATCTGAGATGAAAACAGCAGAGAGTTCTACTGGTTCATATCAATTTCAACTTTATATTTATGACAATAATCAGGTACAACAAGCACTTGTTCAAAAACCAAAACGCACACCAAACCTAAATCTCGAAATCGTAAATCAAATAGCAGAAACATTAGGCTTAACTTTTACCCACGAAAAAGAACAACCGTCAGACGGCGAAGTATGTTTTGTAAACAGTGCAGAAGTTCGCCCAGAGTTCAGGCAAACCTTTGCACCGATAGACATTTTAGATTACATCTATGCGGTACTGCATAGCCCAACTTACAGGGAGAAATATAAAGAGTTTTTAAAAATAGATTTTCCAAGAGTGCCATATCCAAAAGATCCCGCTACCTTTTGGCAACTCGTAAAGCTGGGCGGAGACCTAAGGCAAATACATTTATTAGAAAGCCCGGTGACAGAGCGATACATAACACAATATCCTGTAAATGGAAACAATGAAGTAGGTAAAATAAAATACGACGATGGTAAAGTGTACATTAACGAATCCCAATATTTTAATAACGTTCCTGCCGTAGCCTGGAGCTTTTATATAGGCGGCTACCAACCCGCTCAAAAATGGCTCAAAGACCGTAAAGGCCGTAAGCTGGAATTTGAAGATATTCTTCATTATCAAAAAATAATTGTCGCACTCACGGAAACGGATAGACTGATGAAGGAGGTGGAGGGGGTGGAGGTGGAATGAGAAATTAGAACCAAAAAATAAAGACAGTATGACCTTTGAAGAAGTAAACTTTGACCTTGACGATAAGAATTTATTTTTAGTTGACGATTTAAAATTGAAGGCAGAGGCTATAAGGCATTCAATTCTGCCGAAGCTGGAAATAATTACAAATCATACAATTTCGAAAATAAATGGAATACTAAAAACTAATGTCCTGGAGCTTTTTACAGTTTTAAAATTTCCTCATTACCGAAAAACCAGGGCAAAAGAATTTGCCATTGACTATACATGCTCGGAATCCGGTTTGGGAGGAAAGAGAAATGTAACCCTTTGGAAGGATATGCGTAAAAAAGACGGTCATCCGCCAATGATTGTTCCTTTCTCGCTCACTTATAGGTTAGATGAATCGGGGCTAAAATTTTATTTCTATACGAAAAGGTATAATCTCACGATGAAGGACAACGGATTGTTTTATAATTTTCATCTAAAATATGCAGAAGACATTTCAAACATTTTAAATGAATCTGAAGTAACTCTGCTTAAACATTATGAATTTGAAAACAAAAAGTACAAATTGTTTTCCTGGTCACCGCTAAAAGATTATTTAAAATGGCAAATGCAAAATGAGTTATGGGACTTAAGATATCAATCGAAAACGTTTACTTATCCGATTTCAAATAGTGACATAGTGGAATTGGCCGTTGACTTTCTTATTTTTTATCCTGTTTATGAAAGTTATTTATGTTTCGCCGCTGGTAAACCTAGCAGTTTCGCCCAACAAATTCAACGGCTTAGACAATGGCATATTCAAATGATTGAATGGGAAAATTCTTTGCCAGAAGGCCTGAGCACCGATAAGAAAAACCTAAGCCAAAAGATTGATCTTAAAAAGTTAGCAGAAATAAAAATCAAGGTTATGCCGGCACTTCGCTGGCAGGTATTGCAACGTGATAATTGGAAATGTGTATCCTGTGGCAGAAGCTCGTTACATGAAATTGTACTGCATGTTGATCATGTTATACCGCGTTCAAAAGGCGGCCCAGATCATATAGATAATTATCAAACACTGTGCAATATTTGCAATATTGGTAAGAGTAATAAGGATGATACCGATTTGAGAAAGAGGAAAAAGTAATAAGAACCGGAAATTGAAAAGTTTACCTTCCTCTGCTACACGCAGTAACTTCAAATTATAAAAAGCCACTGTTCTGATGTTTGTACCTAAGGACAACGCTGCTTGAATTATTAATATACGAAATCTTAACTTACTTAATAATTTGCGGTTTGATACTGCACCAGGCTTGTCCCCACTGTTGGCAAGCATCCGCTTGTGCCCGAATTGAAAAGGGTTTACATCCCCTGCTACACGTAGTATATTCGAATAATAAAAGAACTGCTGTCCGCAAGAGTCGTGCGTCCTGCAGTTCCACCACCCTAACATTCACAAGCGGACGCAAACAACCCTCAAAATGTCGCAAATGATCACCATTAAAGATTAATCTGTTAACTACTTTTGAAACCTAAAAGAAAATTTTATGAAACCAAAAAAAATATGGGCAAATTATGCGGTTAGTGATTTAGAGCGCACAACTAAATTTTATACTAAGTTAGGATTTAAATCAAACGGTGCATCCAAGGAACTGACAAGCTTCTTTATTGGTGAAGACAACTTTGTTATGCACTTTTTCTTAAAAGACATTTTGCAAACCTTTATGAAAAGTGAAATTGCTAACTCACAAAAATTAAATGAAATTATATTTACTCTATCAGCAGAAACTAAAGATGAAGTAGATAACTGGGCAAAAGAAGTTGAAAAAGCAGGTGGAAAAATTATTTCTAAGCCAGAAGAATTCGGAAAAGGATATTATGGATTTGATTTTGCAGACCCTGACGGACATAGATTTAATATCTTTTTTATGTAAGTTTTCAAATTATGGAAATAAGTTAAACCGGGAGGTACGAACGCAGAACAAAAGCTATGTACCATCGGGGTTTTCGGCTTAGGAACTTTGAAGTTTAAATTATTTCAAAAGGAACCCCGATGTGCAACGATCCTCTGCTACACGTAGTATATTCAAATAATAAAAGAGCTGCTGTCCTGATGTTTGTAACTCAGGACAATGGCTCAAAGACCGAAAAGGCAGCACACTGGAGTTTGAAGATATTCTTCATTATCAAAAAATAATTGTCGCACTAGCGGAAACGGATAGACTGATGAGGAGGTGGAGGGGGTGGAGGTGGAGTGATAAAATTGATCGTTGAGTATGGTTGTATTTGCGAAAGTTTTTAAAGCCCAAACAATTTTTAAAACCTACTAATAATTACTATCTTACCAAAACAAGCGAAAGTTCTCAGAATGATAAAAACTTTCAGAAATACACGCGTTGCCTGCTATGTAACCGCCGTCAATCTAACATGGGCCATTATGAAAAGCAAACAAACAATATACTATTTTACAATTGTACTTTCATTGGGGTTCTATTTCTGCAATAATTCTACAGCACAAATATTTAATTATCCTCCCACTCCAAAGCAACCAGTAAAAGATACCATCTTTGGTAAAATTGTAACAGATGATTACCGATGGCTGGAAGACATGAATAACCAAGAGGTAAAAGATTGGTTAAATGCACAGGCACACTATACTAATAGTCTCCTGGATAAGATACCTGCCAGAGATCAACTCATAGAAGAATATAAGAATCTGGACAGAATATCAAAATCAGATATCCCATACGGGCCCCGCAAAGGTGGAAACCGTTTCTTCTATATGAAGACGTTTGCCAGTCAAAATACTCCTAAATTATATTACAAAAACGGTAATTCAGGTAGTGAAATCTTGTTATTTGATCCGCAAACATATTCGAAAGGCAAGTTTAAAGATGTTGCTTATAGATTTTTTCCAAGTAAAGATGGAAAGCAAGTTGCATTGACTCTAACCTGGAAAGGGAACGAGGATATTGCTACTCTAAAAATCATTGATGTTGATTCAAAAAACTTTCTTTCAGATAGCCTTTATCCGGTGAATTCTGTTCAAGCATGGACACCTGACAGTAAAGGAATAATTTATGGTGCATTGCAGACAAGTGATCCGTTATCTATCGGTTTATTTCAGGATATTGAAGTTAAGTACCATCAGATAGGACGGAACGCACAGGAAGACAAAACAATAATTTCCAGAAAAAACAATCCTGATCTGGATGTTAAAGCGGCTGAACTTTTATTTGTTACCTACTCCCCGGATCAAAAATATCTTATGGCAACTGCATGGAATGGTGCACAGGATCAGAATAGAAGTTTCTTTGCCCCTGCTGTTCAATTTGAGAATAGTAACATCAACTGGAAACCCTTGGCAAAACCTGAAGATCAAATTCGTGATGCAATAATTTATCAGGATAAAGTTTATGTGCTTACACGTAAAGACGCTCCAAATTTTAAAATAGTAGTTTCTTCCATTAATCAATTTGATGTAAAAAATGCTCAAACCTTAATTCAGGAAAGTAATAAACCCATAGAATGGTGGAAAATAAGTAAGGATTTCTTATTCATACAAAAGACGGATGGGATTAATACTTCGATTGATCAGTACAATTTTATAAATGGGAAAACAGACAATATAAACCTGCCATATAGAGGTGCTGCATGGATAGAAACATTTGATGCAATTACAAATGACTGTCAGATAGATATTAACTCCTGGCATAGCCCCCGTGGAAGATTTAATTACAATCCTCTAACTCATAAGTTTAGTAAAAGTGAATTTTATGTACCTATAAATTATCCGGGAACAAATGAATTAATGGTTGAAGAATTAGAAGTAAAAAGTGATGATGGAGTAATGGTTCCTTTGTCACTTATTTACAGGAAGAATTTAAAAAAAGATGGAGGGAATATAGTGTTTATGACTGGATATGGTTCATACGGCAGTTCTATGTCACCTTACTTTAATACGTTATATCTCCCTCTGTTGAACAGAGGTGTAATTATTGCCGTTACGCACACTCGTGGGGGTGGTGAAAAGGGATACAACTGGCATATGGGTGGATTTAAATCAACTAAACCAAACACGTGGAAAGATTTTATTGCCTGTGGTGAATACTTGACACAAAACAAATACACTTCAGCAAAACATCTCATTGGTGATGGCACCAGTGCAGGAGGCATATTAATCGGCAGAGCAATAACAGAACGTCCGGAATTATTTGCTGCTGCTATCAACAATGTTCCTGTAAGTAATCCATTACGTGGTGAGAATAGGCCAAATGGAATATTAGACGCTAAAGAATTTGGAACAGTAAAAGATTCAGTGGAAGCATTAGGGCTGATAGAGATGGATGCATTTCTGCACGTAAAGAATGATGTAAAGTATCCGGCTGTGCTTGCGGTTGCCGGTATCAATGATACTCGTGTTCCTGTTTGGCAGCCTGCTAAATTTGTAGCAGCATTACAAAACACGAATTCAGACCGACCGATGCTATTACAAGTTAACTATGATAGTGGCCATTGGTCAGAGGAAAAACTGGTGTATTTTAAAGATTACGCTAACCAGTTTTCCTTTGCACTTTGGCAGGCAGGACATAAGGATTTTCAGCTGGTAAAGGATAAACCATAATAGAAACACAGCAGGAGGCGGTTTGGCAATATGGCGGGGCGACAATATTCTCAGCAATTTGTTTGCTATTCGGCTACAGTTCTAACTGACGGATAACGCCAAGCAATAGGATTAACAATCCATATT
>JBKJRY010000194.1:0-5170 GCA_046593045.1 Chitinophagaceae bacterium
CAGCGGGTGTGCACAGAAATGCTACGGCAGCTCCGAATTCGCCAGGGGTACCTATTCTTTTTAAAGGAATTTCTTTTTTAAATTGTTCTTCAATTTCAGCTTCCTTCAATGTTGCCTCAGCCATTTTATTTTTAATGATCGATTCATACCTGGCAGTACGGGTGTATCCGGGCAATACGTTATTTACAGTAATGCCAAATTCTCCCAATTCATTGGCCAATGTTTTTGACCAACTTGCCACCGCGCCCCTTATGGTATTAGAAACGGCAAGCCCCGCTATCGGTTGCTTTACTGATGTGGATATAATATTTACAATACGGCCATAGCCGGAGGCTTTCATTGAAGGCAGCACTTCCTGCACCAGTACCTGGCTACAAATAAGATGGCTATTAAAAGCCTGCAAAAAATCTTCAACGGTGGCATCACTCGTGGTTCCACCTTTTGGGCCACCGGTATTGTTTATTAAAATATTTACAGAATTATTTTTGGAAAGATGTTCCGATATTGCATTCTTTACCAATTGAGGCATTTGAAAATCTGCGATTATATAATTATGCTTCTGGCCTTTGGCGCTATCTAATTTTTTTAAAGACTCCTTAAGTTTTTGCTCGTTTCTTGCCATTAATGTGATCTCAGCACCGAGCAGGGCAAGCTCAACGGCAGTAGCTAATCCCAACCCCTGGGTGCTTCCGCATACAACTGCTTTTTTTCCGGTCAAGTCAAGGTTCATAAAAAATTTTTAAAATAAAATTATTGAATAATTTAATCGGGAAATTCATGGATTAATTTTTTTTTGGGACTGTGCTTATAAACACCTGGTAAACACCTTCCGCATGGCATTTAAATCTCAAAGATGGTGGCTTACACCGATCTGAAATGCCGAAAGGAAGTAATTTTTGTAAGGATATTAACACCTGTTCATAAATATCAAAAGGTAGTATTTTTCTCTTTACCTATATTTGAAAGCATGCTTACGCCTTAAGGGATTTCCCGCCAGTAGAATATATCTAAAAAGGCATCCTATACTAAATTTGTATGAAATAAGTAAAATGGTAATTGAAATAAAATCTTTTCTTTTGCGCAAACATTTAAGACATGGCTGATAAAAATTTATTTGATTATACCGAAGATTCAATAAAAAGCCTGGATTGGAAGGAGCATATACGACTGCGCCCCGGTATGTATATTGGAAAATTAGGTGATGGAAGCAGCCCTGATGACGGAATTTATGTATTGTTAAAAGAGGTGGTGGATAATTGTATTGATGAGCATACTATGGGTTTTGGAAAACATGTGGATATAGAAATAAAAAATAAAATAGTTACCGTGAGGGATTATGGGAGGGGTATTCCACTCGGAAAAGTGGTAGATGTAGTAAGCAAAATAAACACCGGTGCCAAATACGATAGCAAAGCATTTCAAAAAAGTGTAGGTCTGAATGGTGTAGGTACAAAAGCTGTCAATGCATTAAGCAGCTCTTTTAAAGTAACTGCTTATCGTGAAGGCAGACAGAAAGAAGCAGATTTTGAAAAAGGGTTTCTTATAAAAGAACATAAGGAAGAAAAAACCGATGAACAGAATGGGACACTGGTAACATTTATACCCGATGATACTATTTTCAAAAATTATCATTACATCCAGGAATTCCTGGATAACCAGTTTTGGAACTATTGTTTTCTTAATGCAGGCCTTGTTATCAATTATAATGGTAAAAGATATGTCAGTAAAAATGGCTTGCTTGATCTTCTGCAAAGAAAAACTAACGAGGATGAATTACGTTATCCCATTATTCATCTGAAAGAAGAAGATATTGAAGTAGCTATTACCCACAACAATCAATATGGTGAAGAATATTACAGTTTTGTAAATGGCCAGTTTACAACACAGGGAGGAACCCACCTTGCCGGTTTCAGGGAAGGGTACATAAAAACGATTCGTGATTTTTATAAAAAAGATTACGATGCTTCAGATATTCGTGGAAGTATATCTGCCGCAATAAGCGTAAGAGTTCAGGAACCGGTTTTTGAAAGCCAGACAAAGACGAAGCTTGGTTCGCAGATCATGTATGATAACGGCCCCAGTGTCAAAAATTTCATCAGCGACTTTTTAGGAAGAGAACTCAACAATTATTTGCATAAAAATCCCCAGGCTGCAGATGCCCTAAAAAAGAGAATTGAACAAAATGAAAGAGAACGTAAAGAACTTGCAGGCATAAAAAAACTGGCAAACGAAAGGGCGAAGAAAGCCAATCTTCATAATAAAAAATTACGAGATTGTCGTTACCATTTTAATGATGCTGCTGAAGGAAAAAATAAGGATGAAATAAATGCGAGGCGCCTGGAAACAACCATCTTCATTACAGAGGGGGATAGTGCCAGCGGATCGATTACCAAATCGAGAAATGTGGAAACTCAGGCTGTATTCAGCCTGAGAGGAAAGCCTTTAAATTGTTTTGGATTAACCAAGAAGGTTGTATATGAAAATGAAGAATTTAACCTTCTGCAACATGCACTTAATATTGAGGATGGCTATGAAGAATTGCGTTATAATAATATTGTGATAGCAACAGATGCTGATGTGGATGGTATGCACATAAGATTATTATTAATGACTTTTTTTCTGCAGTTTTTTCCAGACCTTGTAAAAAACGGCCATGTATATATTTTGGAAACGCCATTATTCAGGGTGCGGAATAAGCACGAGACTATTTATTGTTATGACGATTCAGAAAAACAAAAAGCGATTTCCAAACTTGGCAGTAAACCTGAGATTACGCGTTTCAAAGGGCTTGGCGAAATTTCGCCTGAGGAGTTTGGGAAATTTATTGGAGATGATATAAGATTGCAACCGGTTATGCTTTTGCCGGAAGTACATATCCAGCAATTGCTGGAATATTACATGGGAAAAAATTCTCCCTCCCGGCAAGATTTTATTATTGATAATTTAAAAGTAGAATTGGATTTAGCAGAGGTATCGGGAATTTAGATGATGTATATTAATTATCTAAATCTCAGTTTTTAATTTTTAATTTTTAATTGCAGGATGATTCACATAGTTTTCCAGGAAGCCGATATTACTGCGCTTTCAAAAAGTTTTGAATTGGATGAATCATTACGTGGTGACGTTTACCAGGTAAAGGATGATTACGCAGTAGGTCCGATATTAAATATATATTCTGAAGAAGGTGCTGAAAAACGCAGACAATGGTGGCGGGAAGTTTTAGAAGGAGGTGACTACAGCGGTAAAGTTGATAGTGGCGAGGTTGACGATCAAAAAACCGTTTCTGAAATCATTGAAAAATTACAAGCTGAGCAGGATGAAGCAGCCTGGGTGTGGCTTGCACATAATAAACATGACTTGTCAGGCTATTATTGGCTTGTAAGCCAGTTAAAAGATTTCCAGGGAAGGATATCAATTTTGCATCTCCATAATCTGCCGTTCATAAATGAGAAAGGACACCTGTTTTACCCGAATAATCTTTTCGAAATTCAGCCCAAAGAATTTGTAAAAGCAAAAAAATTAGAACGGATTATTACCCCGGGTGAATTTGAAATGGATCCCGATGAATGGATTAAATTATCTAATGAAGATAGAGGTGTAAGGATACTTGAGGGTGATAAAAAATTAGTGCCGCATGATTACGATTTTTATGATGCTGAGCTGGTAAAGTATATTACTCCCGATTGGCAAAAAGCCAGCAAGGTCATATCTCATTTTCTTCATAAAGCAAATCAAACCACTGGTGATGCTTACCTGCTATGGAGAATTAAAAAATTAATAAAAAATGATACAATTGATTCCCAGGGGGAGGTCAGGAATATGAAAGACTTTGAAGTAAAATTAAAACCAGGCGGTGAATAGCAATATCTAAATCAGTATCCAAAGATCAACCAAGGAAATCCCTAATTAATTTAAATGTCGAAATCCCAAAAAGAAGAATATACTCACAGTGATGCCGGACTTTCCGGCCAATATAAAACATGGTTTCTTGATTACGCCAGCTATGTAATTCTTGAGCGTGCGGTACCTGCAGTTGAAGACGGACTCAAACCGGTACAGCGACGCATTCTGCATGCGATGAAGGAAATGGACGATGGCCGCTTCAATAAAGTGGCTAACATAATCGGGCAAAGCATGCAGTATCATCCCCATGGTGATGCGAGTATAGGCGATGCCCTTGTAAATCTCGGGCAAAAAGAATTGCTAGTAGAGACCCAGGGAAACTGGGGGGATGTTCGCACGGGTGATGATGCAGCGGCTCCGCGTTATATCGAGGCACGGCCAAGTAAGTTTGCATTGGAAGTAGCATTCAATAGTAAAACCACTAACTGGCAATTGAGTTACGACGGCAGGAAAAATGAACCGGTAACGCTGCCAATGAAATTTCCATTATTGCTGGCACAGGGTGCAGAAGGAATTGCGGTGGGACTTGCAACGAAAATATTGCCTCATAATTTTTGCGAGCTTATTGAAGCTTCAATAAGATATTATAAAGGGAAAAAATTTGAGCTATTCCCTGACTTTGCAACGGGCGGCACGATAGATGTAAGTAATTATAACGATGGAATAAGAAGTGGTAAAGTAAGGGTGCGTGCCAAAATTGAAGAGCTTGATAAAAAAACATTACTAATAAAAGATGTTCCCTACGGTACCACAACCACCCAACTAATAGACAGCATCATAAAAGCAAACGATAATGGTAAGATTAAGATAAAAAAAGTAACAGATAATACAGCAGCGGAAGTTGAAGTAAGTATCGAGCTTGCTCCGGGCATTTCTCCGGACATTACCATTGATGCGCTTTACGCGTTTACTGATTGTGAAATATCCATATCGCCTAATGCTTGTGTGATAAAAGGCCAGAAGCCGGAATTTCCAGGTGTAAAGGATTTACTTATAATATCTGCGGATAATACAAAGGAGCTGTTGAAAAAAGAGCTTGAAATCAAGTTACAGGAACTCAGGGATAAACTTCATTATACTTCACTCGAAAAAATATTTTTTGAGGAAAAGATTTACAAAGAGTTGGAGAAAAAGCATGATACCTGGGATAAAGTTATCCAGGCAATTGATAAAGCGTTTCAACCGTTTTTGAAACAATTGAAAAGAGAAATAACCAGGGAGGATATATTAAAACTAACGGAAAAGCCTGTTCGCAGAATTTATAAAC
>JBKJRY010000332.1:0-4871 GCA_046593045.1 Chitinophagaceae bacterium
AGTGATAAATATGTGAAACAGCAGGGGTATAAGGGTCAATAGGCGATTCGCTTCGGTTCATCCTCACATAATAAGAACTGCTTACATCCGGTAAACTAACGCCTACGCGTGGTTGAAGAATTCCATATCCCTCCACCACCCTTTTCTTTTCTTCATCATACAAAGCATGATTTAACGGATGGGCAATGGCCCCCACCATTTTCCAAGCTGCTTCACGAGGTAATTGAGTATCGGCATCGAGAGTAATTACATATTTTATTTTGGGTAGTACAGCTTGCTCACCAATAACCAATGAAAATCCATCTTTGTTTTTACTCCTAAGTAAGGCGTTCAGTTCTGCCAGTTTCCCCCTTTTGCGTTCGTAGCCCATCCATTTCCCTTCGCTCTTATTCCAAACACGGGGGCGATGAAACAGATAGAAAATATCATTGCGCTCTTCAATATATTTTTGGTTTAACCGGGTAATTTTTTCCTGTGCTAATTGCAACAGTAGTTTGTCTTCAGGCAGTTCTTTTTTATCGGCATCTTTAAAATCGGTAAGCATACCAAAATGTAAATTCATTCCCTTGTTCGCCAGGTAACGCACTTCCAGCGCTTCAATCAGCAAATCAATATCATCTTCGTTATTCAGCATGGAGGGCACAATAACCAGTGTGCGTGCGTGATCCGGAATTCCGGTAGAATAGTTCATGCGCGGAAGCAGAGATGGCCTTACCATTAGGGTTGAAAAAAAGTTGACAATGGTTACAGCCAGCTGACTTGTAATAACAATTGAAAGAAATGCAATCAGAGTAAGTATCCCATAGTTATGTTTATCGGCATATACCGCCCATAAAATAATTGACGTGCTTACTGCGGTAATCAATACGATAGATGCCAGATATAGAAACAAAGGAATGCCCGCGCATGTTTTCCTTATTTTAGCGATTAACGGAATCCGTTTTTTTGCCAGTTCTTCTAACTGCGGCAAAGCTTTTCCTATTAAATAAAACCCTACGTGAGCCGCCCGGCTGCGCGGCTCTGTTTCAGCACTTTTCTGAGACAGTTGCAGGGCTAATTTTGCCACTTCCTCTTCTGTCAAAGGCGATTTCTTAGCAATGCTTTCCACTATATGCCGGTAATGGTCGCGGGTGGAAAAATCCATCAGCGGATAAACCAAATCTTCGCTCAATATTTTCTCTACTACACTATGCGTTTCAACGAAACTCCGCCAGTCAACAGCACTCAATAATCTTAAACTGCCTATGGTGTTGCTTACCGAAACCTGGTCAGCCGCCTGTTTTTGATTTTCTGCTTGCACCAGTTCTTCACTGGTTTGCCCATTCTCTGCCAACCGTTGTTCTACCCAGTTAAGAGCGTGCGCCAGTGTAGGTCCTTTGCCCCGCAGATGCCGGGTAAACTCCGCTACAAAAGCCCGTTCTAATGGCGGATTAGAGCGGGCCATATCCGCCAAAACCAGAATCAGGTCTTTAGGTTCGGTTTCTGCGGTTTCTATTAACTGCTTTGCCCACGACTCGGCCAGGTTTCGAAGAGTTCTTTCCACCGCAATACGAGTGGAGATGCGCCTGAGATTCTCAATTAATGCCAAACGCAACATGATAGGAATAGCCCACAATTCACCTAAACGCAAACGGGTAACATCGTTATAGGAACTCAAAAAATCGCTTACGTTTTCCAAGTCAATTTTTCCATCGCTATGCGAAATGAGTTCAAGAACTATATCATATACCCGAGGCAAACCTATAGAGTTTCCTTCCGAAAGTTGGGGTAGCCCTTCGCTATAACCTTTAGGTAAATGCTTTTTTGCCAACCGGACCTGCTCTTCAATCAGGTAAAAATTATCGAGCAGCCATTCGCCTGCGGGGCTAATTTCAAAATCCTGCTTAACAGATTTGGCGAGCAGATTACGAACTGCCAGCAAAATCTTTTCATTATCAGCCAGTCGCAATAACAACCTGTCCGGAACGCGTTTCTTATTTAGCTTGTGCGATTTAGCCAGAGCCAAACTATGTAGCTTCATTTGTTCGAAACTGAATAACTCTGCTCTTAAAGGTTCTTCATCCGCGTATTTACTTTCTATTTCTACTCCCTCGAAAAGTAATGATGCTTCTGATAAAAAATTTTTGATCCTGTTGGAATACCTATTCATAATCTACAATTCATTTAAAACAATTATGTCAGATTTCCCAATGATGATGAAGCGCTGCATGATATTTTTTTGAAGAGGTTTATTTTTTCTCCTTCTTCTCTATTTTACCTTTTTATCAACTGATTTTACTCTCAACAATTTTGCATTGATGGCTACAACAATAGTGCTTACTGTCATTAAAACAGCACCTATTGCAGGTGTGAGCATGATGTTCCATTTGTAAAGCACACCCATTGCAAGTGGTATTGCCACCACATTGTAACCAGTTGCCCAAATTAAATTCTGAATCATTTTGCGGTGAGTTGCTTTGCCGAATAAAATTAAACTGGCAATATCTTTCGGATTGCTGTTTACTAAAATGATTCCTGCTGTTTCGGCTGCAATATCGCTTCCGCTTCCTACTGCAATGCCTATGTCGGCTTGTGCTAATGCAGGGGCATCATTTACGCCATCACCTGTCATGGCAACAAATTCTCCTTTGGCTTGCAGCTCTTTTATCTTTTCTAATTTTTGGTCTGGTAATACTTCAGCAAAATATCCGTCCATCTTTAATTCATCACTGACACTTTTTGCAACTGTTGCATTATCACCAGTAAGCAAAATGGATTTTATTTTATTGTCGTGAAGCGTTTGTATGGCTTCGGCAGATTCCGGTCTTATTTTATCTCCTAATGAAATGTATCCTGCTACTTTATTATCGACAATAATGAAAACAACTGTTTCGGCTTTGCTGCCTGCATAATTTTCGGGCAATGAAATTTTATTTTCTTTGAGATAACCCGGACTTACTACTTTAATATTTTTTCCTTCCACCTCGGCTTCAATTCCTTTTCCAGTAAGGGCTTTGAAATTATTTACTTTAGGAATAGTAACAGAAAGTTCTTTGGCTTTTGCAAGTATTCCGGTGGCAATAGGATGTTCGGAGTTTTGTTCTAATGCCGATGCAATGCGGATGATTTCCTTTTCATCAAAACCAGTTTGCAAAGATTTAATTTTTGACACTTCAAATTTTCCGATGGTGAGTGTTCCTGTTTTATCAAAAATAATAGTGGTTATTTTTCGTGAGTTCTCAAATGCTGTTCTGTTCTTAATGAGTAATCCATTTTTGGCAGCCAGCGTAGTAGAAATAGCAACTACCAACGGCACAGCCAAACCCAAAGCATGAGGGCAACAAATTACGATAACAGTTACCATTCTTTCCAATGCAAATTGAAGTGGCTCACCGTATATCAACCAAAAAGCAAATGTTCCAAAGCCGAGTGTTAATGCAACGATGGTGAGAACGAGTGCTGCCTTATCCGCAAGCAATTGTGTTTTTGATTTTGACTTTTGCGCATCATCTACCAGCTTTATTACTTTGGAGAGATAAGAATCTTTTGAAGCATGGGTAACGGTAACTTTTATGGAACCATTTCCATTGATAGAACCTGCAATTACTTTTTGGTTTTTTGATTTTTTTACTGGAACGGATTCGCCTGTGAGCATCGATTCATTTAGATAACTTTCCCCTTCTGCTATTAGTCCATCGGCAGCAATTTTTTCTCCTGGTTTAATAAGAATTATATCCCCCTTTTTGAGCGTATCTGTTTTTACATCACTGATTTTATCGCCACTTACAAGATGCGCTTGGTCGGGCATTAATTGCACTAGCAATTCCAATTCCCGTGATGCTCCTGCAATGGATTTCATTTCCAACCAATGTCCAAGTAGCATGATTGCAATTAGTGTTGCCAGTTCCCAAAAAAAATCTTCTCCTTTTAAACCAAATACTGTTGCTGCACTATAGATGTATGCAGTTGAAATAGCTACTGCAATCAATATCATCATTCCGGGTGCACGGTTTTTTATTTCATCCCAAAATCCTTTTAGAAAAGGCCAGCCGCCATAAAAGAAAATGCCCGATGAAAGTGCAAAGGCAACATATTGCGAACCGGGAAATTGCAGATTAACGTGCACCAATTTTTGAAGCATGGGCGATAAAACCATAACCGGAATAGTAAGCCCGAGAGAAATAAAAAATCGTAACCGAAAATCTGCAATCATTTTGTGATGGTCGTGCCCCGCATGACCCATTGGCGCATTGCCGTGTTGCATTTTTGCATGTTCCTCCGGGCTCATGTCCATTTTGGAATGGTCCGCATTAGGAGCATCTTTTTTGGAAGAACTTACTTCGGGCTTTTCTTCTTTGGGTGCTTCCTTTTCAGAATTTTTTTTTTCAGTGGAAGCGTCTTCTTTAGGAGCTTCCTCTTTTGTCTTTTCAGCACTCATTTTTGCGTGCTCTTCTGCGGTCATCTCCATTTTCGGTTCTTCTTTTTTGGGAGATTCTTCTTTAGATATTTCTTTTTCCGAAGAAGGTTCTTCTTTCACTTCCGCTTTGGGAGTTTCTTCTTTTGAAGAATCTTTTTCGCCTGTAGTTTCTTCTTTCACTTCTTCTTTAGGAGCATCTTTCTCTAAAGAAGCATCCTCTTTCACTTGCTCTTTGGGAGTTTCGTCTTTTGAAGAATTTTTTTCGTCAGGTGTTTCTTCTTTCTTTTCTTCTTTAGGAGAATCGGTTTTAGAAACATCGTTCGTGTTAATAGTAATTTTGGTTTCCTCGTCTTCGGCACCGGTGTTGATATTGATGGTGATGCCCTTTCATGATTTTGAAATTTATTTTGGATACTTAATTTTAAGTTTCACACATTCTTAATTACCTGATTATTCCTACTATCAAAAATAAAAC
>JBKJRY010000027.1:0-3768 GCA_046593045.1 Chitinophagaceae bacterium
GAATACACCGGGTGAACGGTGTAACTGGCTAACTACAACCCTTTCGGCACCATTGACACCACGTGGTACATTCGTTATCAATGGTGCTGAGAGGGTTGTAGTTAGCCAGTTACACCGTTCACCGGGTGTATTCTTCGGCCAGTCAGTTCACCCTAATGGCACCAAGATTTACTCTGCAAGAGTAATTCCGTTTAAAGGTGCCTGGATGGAATTTGCAACAGATATCAACAATGTAATGTTTGCTTACATCGACCGTAAGAAAAAGTTTCCTGTTACTACATTATTACGTTCCATAGGTTTTGAAACCGATAAAGATATTCTGGAATTATTCGGAATGGCTGATGAGGTTAAAGCTGATAAGAAAAGCCTGGAAAAATGCATCGGTAAGCGTTTAGCTGCCCGTGTATTGCGTACCTGGGTTGAAGATTTTGTAGATGAAGATACTGGTGAGGTTGTTTCTATTGAAAGAAACGAGATCATCCTGGAAAGGGATACCGTTTTGGATGCATCCAATATTGCGATGATCATCGAAATGGAAGTGAAGAGTGTGTTTATTCAGAAAGAAGAAGTGAGCGGTGATTACGCCATTATCTACAATACATTAAATAAAGATACCAGTAACAGTGAACTTGAAGCCGTACAGCTTATCTACAAGCAATTGCGTGGTGCTGATGCTCCCGATGATGAAACTGCACGTGGTATCATTGATAAATTATTCTTCAGTGATAAGCGTTACGATCTTGGTGAAGTAGGCCGTTATAAAATTAACCGCCGCCTTGGCCTTAATTTTCCCATCACTAAAAAGGTATTAACCAAGGATGATATCATCGCCATCATCAAAACATTGGTATTATTAACCAATGGTAAAAGTGAGGTTGATGATATTGATCATTTGAGTAACCGTCGTGTACGTACTGTTGGTGAGCAATTATATGCACAGTTTGGTGTTGGTTTGGCCCGTATGGCCCGTACCATACGTGAAAGAATGAACGTTCGTGATAACGAGGTATTTACTCCCGTTGATCTGATCAATGCAAGAACATTATCTTCTGTTATCAATTCATTTTTTGGAACATCACAGTTGTCTCAGTTCTTAGATCAAACAAACCCATTATCTGAGATAACCCACAAGCGTCGTATTTCGGCACTCGGCCCCGGTGGTTTAAGCAGGGAGAGAGCAGGTTTTGAGGTTCGTGACGTACATTATTCTCATTATGGCCGCCTTTGTACCATTGAAACTCCAGAAGGTCCAAATATTGGTTTGATATCTACACTTTGTGTTCATGCCAAGATCAATGAAATGGGCTTTATTGAAACACCTTACCATAAAGTGAATGATGGTAAAGTGGATATGAAAAAAGTTACATTCCTTAGCGCTGAAGAAGAAGACACTAAAAAAATTGCACAGGCAAACGTAGGTGTTGATGAAAAAGGGAATTTTATTGAAGACAAAATAAAATCAAGGCAAACGGGCGATTTCCCGATATTGGATAAAGGTGAAGTTGAATACATGGATGTTGCGCCAAATCAAATTGTTGGTTTAAGCGCTTCCTTAATTCCTTTCCTTGAGCATGATGATGCCAATCGTGCATTGATGGGTTCAAACATGCAACGCCAGGCAGTTCCATTGATCCGCCCTGAAGTACCTATCGTTGGTACCGGACTGGAAGCAAAAGCTGCACGAGATGCAAGGATACAGATCCATGCAGATGGTGATGGTGTTGTTGAATTTGTTGATGCCAATGAAATTCATGTTAGGTACAACAGGAATCCTACACAAAAACTGATAAGCTTTGATGAAGACCTGATCATTTATAAGCTTACTAAATTTATAAAAACAAACCAGGCAACCTGTATCAATCTTCGTCCTGCTGTTAAAAAAGGACAAGTTGTTAAAGAAGGTGATTTCTTAACTGAAGGGTATGCAACAAAGGATGGCGAGATTGCACTGGGACGTAATCTTAAAGTGGCATTCATGCCATGGAAAGGGTACAACTTTGAAGATGCGATTGTGATAAGTGAGAAGGTTGTAAAAGACGATTGGTTCACTTCGATCCATATTGATGAGTTTGAATTGGAAGTTCGGGATACAAAATTGGGTGAAGAAGAATTAACTCCGGATATTCCCAACGTTAGTGAAGAAGCAACGAAAGACCTGGATCAGAATGGTGTGATAAGAATCGGGGCTCATGTAAAAGAAGGCGATATCATCATTGGTAAGATAACACCAAAAGGTGAAAGCGATCCAACCCCGGAAGAAAAATTATTGAGAGCCATCTTTGGTGATAAAGCGGGTGATGCAAAAGATGCATCTTTAAAAGCACCTAGCGGAACGGAAGGTGTGGTTATCGACAAAAAATTATTCCAGAGAGCTAAGAAAGATAAGAACGGAAAAGTAAAAGAAAAAGCTTCTTTAGAAAAAATTGAGAAGACTCACGAGAAGAATGAAGCGGATCTTTTGGAAGTATTAATAAGCAAATTGCTTACGCTTACCAAAGATAAAAACTCTGCAGGTATCAGCAATAATTTTGGTGAGATACTGATTGGAAAGGGCGCTAAGATAACACCAAAGAATCTTGGTAGCATCGACTATCAAAATGTTAATCCATTGGGATGGAGTGCAGATGCAAAAACAGATGATCATATCAATACGTTACTGCATAACTACAATATTAAGTACAACGAAGAATTAGGTAGGTATAAGAGAGAGAAATTCAATATCTCCATCGGTGATGAATTACCTGCCGGTGTATTAAAACTTGCAAAAGTTTACCTGGCTGTTAAGCGTAAACTTAAAGTGGGAGATAAAATGGCAGGCCGCCACGGAAATAAAGGTATCGTTGCAAAAATAGTTCGGCAGGAGGATATGCCTTTCCTTGAAGATGGTACACCAGTTGATATCGTATTAAATCCCCTTGGCGTACCGAGCCGTATGAATCTCGGGCAGATATATGAAACTGTTCTTGGCTGGGCTGGCGAAAAATTAGGAGTAAGATTCGCAACACCAATCTTTGATGGAGCTTCAGTTGATGAAATTGCTGAGCAGGTTTCCAAAGCAGGCCTTCCATTGTTTGGTCATACTTATTTATATGATGGAGAAACCGGTGACCGTTTTGATCAGAAAGCAACTGTTGGAATTATTTATGTAATCAAACTTCACCATATGGTTGATGATAAGATGCATGCCCGTTCAATCGGCCCCTACAGCCTGATAACACAACAGCCATTGGATGATAAAGCACAGTTTGGTGGCCAGCGTTTTGGTGAGATGGAAGTATGGGCTTTGGAAGCATACGGTGCATCAAATATCCTGCAGGAACTTTTAACATTAAAATCAGATGATATCATCGGAAGAGCAAAGACATATGAGGCGATCGTGAAAGGGGATAATATTCCAAGACCAGGTGTTCCTGAATCATTTAATGTATTGGTTCATGAATTACGAGGTTTAGGATTGGATCTGAAATTCGAGTAAAAAGCGGCCCCCTCCAAATCTCCCCCGCCAGCTGGCGGGGAGACTTGCTAACACACATATGGCCGTCTTTAAGAATTTGAAAAGAATTATAAAATACTAGAGTCTTCGAAGCCCCTCCACCGGAGGGGATTTAGGGGAGGCTTAAAAAGCTAAAAAGTAATATGCAAAAAAAAGAAAATCGTCCACGTCCAACGTTTTCTCAAATAACAATTGGTTTGGCTTCGCCTGATTCTATTTTAGAAAGAAGTTATGGTGAAGTTTTAAAGCCTGAAACAATTAACTACCGTACTTAC
>JBKJRY010000045.1:0-11175 GCA_046593045.1 Chitinophagaceae bacterium
GCGTCCGTTCTCCGTGGTAAGAACAAACCTTATTATACGCCCCATGTTGATTGTGGGGACTTTATCGTAGTTACTAACTGCGATAAAATAAAATTTACCGGTAAAAAAACGGATGATAAAATCTACATTAATTACAGCGGTTATCCGGGTGGTCAAAAAAAGAAACAGCAGGCGATCTTTTAAAACGTCGTCCTGATGCGATTATTGAAAGAGCAGTAAAAGGTATGTTACCCAAAAATCGTCTCGGCCGTAAGATGTATAAAAAGTTGTACGTTTATGCGGGTCCCGAACATCCACACACTGCACAAAAACCACAAACATTAACTTTCTAAATCCCTCAAACTCCCCGAAGGGGAAGAAACTAATATAAAATGGAAAAACAAAAAAATGCAGTGGGACGAAGGAAAGCAGCTGTAACAAGAGTATTTCTTTCTAAAGGAGATGGAAACATCGTTATTAATGGAAAGGATTACAAAACCTATTTTCCGCTTGTATACCTGCAAAACCAGGTAGAAGCTCCGTTTAAAACTATTGACGCAGCCGATAAATTCAACGTAATGGTGAATGCGACCGGAGGCGGTGTAAAAGGCCAGGCGGAGGCAGTGAAGCTGGGAATTGCAAGGGCTTTATTGCAGGTTAATCCTGAATATCGTCCTGCTTTGAAAGATGCCGGATTACTTACCCGCGACCCTCGTTCAGTGGAGCGCAAAAAACCAGGTAAGAAAAAAGCAAGAAAGAGCTTCCAGTTCAGTAAGAGATAATAAAGACAAAGGATACCGGGTACTAGATATTGGACAAATTCCACATTCTACGATCCGGCGCATGGTATCCGGCATCAATTTTTAAAACACTATTTTAATAATTAACAATGGAAAATAATACTTCTTTACAACAGCAGCTTTTAGAAGCAGGCGTTCACTTCGGCCATTTAAAAAAGAAGTGGAATCCTAAAATGCTACCTTACATTTTTGCTGAGAAAAAAGGTATTCACATCATTGACCTCAATAAAACTGTTGAAGGTTTACAGGAAGCTGCAGCCGCATTAAAATCTATTGCTAAAAGTGGCAAAAAGATAATGTTTGTTGCTACAAAAAAACAGGCTAAAGAAATAGTTACTGAAGCTGCCAAAAGGATTAATATGCCTTTTGTAACTGAACGTTGGCTCGGTGGAATGCTTACTAACTTCAATACTGTTCGGAAAAGTGTAAAGAAAATGCAGAGTATTGAAAAATTGTTAAACGATGGCTCACTTGACAGCATTACCAAGAAAGAACGTTTGACACTTACCCGCGATAGGGACAAAATGGAAAAGGTTTTAGGAGGTATTGCCCAGATAAGCCGTGTTCCTGCTGCATTATTCATGGTAGATATCGGCCATGAGCATATTGCTTTATCTGAAGCAAAACGCCTGAACATTACCACATTTGGAATGGTCGATACCAATTGTGATCCCAACAAAGTTGATTTTTCTATTCCGGCAAATGATGATGCAACAAAATCTATAGCAATTGTTACCAACTATATAGTTGCAGCAATTGCCGAAGGTCTTGCAGAAAGGCAGGCTGAAAAAGATGAAGATCATGAAGAAACTGATGAACGTGAATCAAGCGATATTAAGTTTGATGTAGATACTGAAGAAGATAGAGGTCGCCGCAGGGGAAGCGGAAGCCCGGCAGGAGGTAAAGGACGTGGTCCCGCAGGTGTTCAAAAGCGCCGTATAGCAGGACCAGGCTCTGGTGGTAACAGACCGGGCGGACCAGGTGGCCGCAGGTAATAAATACCAATTAATATAATTATTTCAGGAGAATTAAACGATGTTTTGTGAAAACATGCAGACTTAAGTTCGATATAAAAAATATTTTAAATGAGTACAACAACAATTACAGCATCAGACATTAATAAGCTGCGGCAGCAAACCGGTGCAGGAATGATGGATTGCCGTAAGGCGTTAACAGAATCAAACGGAGATTTTGAAGCAGCAATAGATTATTTAAGAAAAAAAGGTCAAAAAGTCGCCGCACTTCGAGGAGACAGGGAAGCAAAAGAAGGTGTGGTAATAGCACGAACAACTCATGATCACAAGTCTGGCTTCATAATTAATGTAAGCTGCGAAACTGATTTTGTAAGCAAAAATTCAGAATATATTGCTTTTGCACAATCTATAATGGATGCAGTGGTTGATGCTAATATTAAAAGTGCTGATGATTTAAATCAATTGAAAATTAACGGTGAAAGCTTGACGGATAAATTAAACGAACAAGTTGCAAAAATTGGTGAAAAGATAAGCGTTTCAAGGTTTGAAAGGATTGATGCTCCTTTTGTAGCTGCATATATTCACGGATCTTACCGCATGGGTGTTTTGGTAGGCCTGAATGAAGAAGCCGAAGAAGCCGGGAAAGACGTTGCTATGCAAATTGCTGCAATGAACCCTATTGCTATTGACCAGGATTCAGTGCCTGCAGAAACCATTGCTCGTGAAAAGGATATCGCTATTGAACAGGTAAAAGCTGAGGGCAAGCCTGTTGAAATGGCTGAAAAAATCGCGATTGGTAAGATCAATAAATTCTTCAAAGAAAGTACATTGCTTGCGCAGCCTTTCGTGAAAGATAGCAACAAGTCAGTGGCAGATTATCTCAAAAGCGTAGCTGCGGATTTAAAGATTACCGAATTTAAAAGAGTAGCATTAGGCTAACAAATTATTTGATTGGTATTGACATCCTCCGATAAAAAATAAAATTTCAATAAAAAAAGAGCTGCGATTGCGGCTCTTTTTTGTTGAAGACATCATGTGAGTAAACTGGGTGGGAATCATTGTATAATTCCATTATCTTCGCCCCGCTAAATCAAATTTTACTCCAGCACATGTTACCACGGTATAAACGTATTCTTCTCAAACTTTCAGGTGAATCACTAATGGGTGATAATAACTTTGGTCTTGATTCACAGGTAATTTCCAAATATGCAGAAGACATTAAGCTGGTAACTGAAATGGGAGTACAGGTCGCAATCGTGATAGGCGGCGGTAATATTTATCGTGGAATGAATGAAGCTGAGACAGGTATAGAACGTGCACAGGGAGATTATATGGGTATGTTGGCAACAGTCATAAATGGAATGGCGCTTCAAAGCGGTCTTGAAAGAATAGGAGTTTATACAAGACTGCAAAGTGCTATCAAAATGGAACAAATTGCAGAACCCTACATACGCAGGCGTGCTATCAGGCATTTGGAAAAAGGCAGAGTAGTTATTTTTGGCGCCGGGACTGGTAATCCTTACTTCACCACAGATACAGCAGGATCCTTGCGTGCTATTGAAATAAAGGCAGATGTTATTCTGAAAGGGACAAGGGTAGACGGTATCTATTCCGCTGATCCTGAGAAAGATAAGAGTGCACAAAAATTTGAATCCATTTCTTTTGGAGAATGTATAACCAGGAATTTAAGAGTAATGGATATGACAGCCTTTACTTTATGCATGGAAAATCAGCTGCCAATTATCGTTTTTGATATGGGAACACCTGGTACATTATTAAGAGTTGTGACCGGCGAAAAAGTTGGCACTTTGGTAAGCCAATAATATTACCTATTTTACATTGCGCTTGTGATCCAATCTCATTGACTAAAATAATCTTGAGGCAATCCTTTGAAAATCTTCAAGATGTAATCCCCGGAAATTTTTATATTGTATCGCATTTTTTGCTTTTAAAATGTACTAACTATGTGGATTTGGTGGGTAGTATCCCTTATCATTTTAATTGCCTGTATCATTTTTGCTTATCGAATGATTATAAGCAGTTATGAATTTTTACCGGCTGATAAAAAATTCTTTTTCGGGTTTAATAAAAATTCTTCCCCGGCATCTAATTTCCCCGAGTACCCTGATGCCCTGAAAATATTAAAAAATAAGGTTCAACACGTAGAGGATAATACTACATTTTACAATATACAATACTCAAAATTACAGGATCGTTTAAAAATTATGGAAGAAAAATTTGCCATGAACTCATATAAAGATGGTACTGTTAAAAAAAATGATACAGCTTTTGATGAAGAAGAGGATTGGAAAGAATTGTATTACGAAGAAAATTCAAAAAAAGAATTACTGGAAAACGAAATTGACTTTACCAAACAAGCTCTTGAGGATGCAGAAAATAAATTGAACAAGTTGGAACAAAATGCAGGTACCCGGGCTGAATTACAAAGTGATTACGAACTAAGATTAAACGATTTACAGTCGATGCAAAATAACATCATGCGTTTGCAGAAGCAACTTGATGCATCACTCGAGCGGGAAAAAGAACTAGAACAATTGTTGCTGTCCGAAATAACAGTACGAGAGAAATATTTTTTACTCCAACAGGAATATACACAGCTGTTGAGTGAGACTGATGATTTACGGAGGAGAAATATGGAGATGAATAAGAATTATAGTAATTTTTGATAACGTTCGAAAGTATTATGGCAACTGTAAAGCAGCCGTTCTATTTGCGAAAATGAAAACTTAAAACTCAGACCTGAATATGCAGGGGTACTGAACCAACAGGCCAATCCTGCTTCAGGGTATAATAATTTATAAGCATTTTAGAAATTCGTTGCCTTTTGAATACCGGCGTTGCTTACTTGCTTTCTAATAAACATTTTCTTATTTTTAAGATCGACTTATGCTTCTCACCTGCACAGCTGCTCCTTAAATCTCATTCCATATTTATCAACCAAAAAAATTTGCCATGAATTTTCAGACAATGAATAAGCAAAGGAAATTTGTTTTAATTGCCGCAGCTGCAGGCATAATTTCCATGTTCCTTCCATGGGTTTCAATTTCATTATTTGGCTATTCCCAAAGTGTAAGTGGGATGCACGATATTGGGATTTTAGTTTTTATTTGTTTCGTAGCCAGCGCCGCGATTGCATATTTAGGAGATCAAACAAAAAACCTTGACACGAATATGTGGGGAGTTGTTTTAGCAGCCGGAGCGATTGCCTTATTGAGCATTATATACTTCTATTTCAAATTGAGCAATTCAATTATGGGTAGTTCATTCGTTGGTTTCGGTCTTTACATTTCTGCTATTGCCTCTATCGTAATTTTAGGTTCCGCATATCTTTTCAGATCACCTACAGATAACATAAAGGATACTTTCAATAATATTAAAAAGGAAATTGAGAGTAAAATGAGCAGTTCCGGTAAAACAACTGAACCGCCCGCTAGTACCTCTGATAGCTCAGGTAACACAAACCCGCCACTCTAATCGCACAACAGAAATCAGTAGCCCGCAGCCTGTCCATCTTTCCTTGGATCGGAGGCGCCATAGTATACACCACTTTTTTTCATGATGGCCTGGTATCCGCCATATATTCCATCTGCATAAATTATTTTATTGCCGGTCTGATCAGGTCTCTTATTTTTTCGTAGCTGAATCCTGATTCGAGGTACCTTGTGGCAATAGGAGGGCTTGTTGCTACCATTCCTTTGCGGGCAATTACTTCAGATCGTGATGAAGATGTTTACGCCCGAAGCCTATCCTGCGAGCGAATGTGTAAGGCGAGAATAATAGAAGCGAATGATAGAAAACAAGTTTCAGCCGCATTGTATGTGTTTAAAATTTTCAATTTCTATTTCCATCCATGCGTTCCATATTTATTGCCCGGGATGATAAGTGCGCTCAGCATTTTTTAAAACATCTTCTTTATAAAACAAAACATCTTTAAATATTCCTTTTGTATACATTGTTGCCTGGTCATTAAAATGGGGTGAATCAGCATGCCCGCTTTCACCGCCGGCAAGTAATGATTTTGCTTTAATTTTTTTGCCAAACTCCACTGCGCAAATAAAACTGTTACCATTTACGCCATATCTTTTTTTAGTATCAGGAAAAGAGCGGCTTGCATAAGAAGGAATCATACCCCATGCAGAAGAAGCAAAGCCAACAGGAATGCTGGGTGCATCATCTTTGTATTTCAAATCAATATCCCCGGATATTCTCTGGAAGCGGTTTATATCACCCCATGGAATTTTCCAGTTACCAAATTTGCTTTTCAAATCATTTATTGTTTCCACTAAGGGTTGTATTAAATCTTCGTGTGATGCTGTGGCTGCAAACCTGTTGGTTCTTGTCACCTGGTCAACGAATTCAAACTCATCTTCATCCATACTGCGTATCATTATAGGAATTAATCTTTGGCCCCACTCCACCGCCAATGTAGTTGCAACAGAATTTTCTCCACAACGCATATCCCAGTTTTTTAAAATAGCAACCGCTTCCATTAATTGCGTGTAATCCGAATCGCTAGTTTCATTATTTTCCTTATGCAAGGAATCTTTATAGGAAAACACATTTACCAGGGCAGGCATTAGTTTCTCAAATGCAGCGAGGTAAGTATCGTATCCTGTCTGAATTACTTTATCAATTGTAAAATCCTTTCCCTTACTCAATAATCTCACCGCATTGATTGCCCGAAAATTTTCGCCGTCAGGTGCCATGTACGTTGGGTAGTTTTCTTTTTTAGGACTGTTCTTTCCTGCAGCGGTAAAGGGTGTTGAATTACAATTCTGCAACCAGCCATTTGGCGGATTATAAACATGTACACTTTCATTTACCGTATGCAAGCCTTTCCATTGTGTAGTTTTGATGCTTCCATCAACGGCCTTAGACCAGTCATAGCTTGTGTCTCTCTTTGGAATAAAATTTCCATGCCAGTAAGCAATGTTGCCTTCTGCATCGGCATACACAGTATTGTTAGAAGTATTAGCAAGCAGGTCCATGGCCTTTTTATATTCCTTGAAGTTTGTTGCTTTTGTTCGCTGCCAGCTTTGTATAAGGCTGGTCACGGAGCGGTTGTTGGATTTTACACTTATCCATTTACCTTTTCTACTGGCCATTACAGGCCCATGTTGAGTAAAATAGGCTGTAATGGTTTTTGATGCGAGATTGGTTCCATCAGCATAATTTATTTTAATCTTTTTCTGTGTTACCGGCTTTTCGGTTTTATTATATTCATAAAAGAAAGCATTATTTTTCTTCGAAACTTTTTCAGCATACATATCAGCAACGTCTACCGCGCTGGAAGTGTGCATCCACCCGCAATGCTCATTAAATCCCTGGTACACAAAAAACTGTCCCCATGTTACCGCGCCATATGTATTTAATCCTTCTTCGCTTACAACATGTACTTCGGGTCTGAAATAAAATGTTACATGCGGATTAATGTATAAAATTGAATTGTGAGATTCAGTAATTGAAGGCGCAAAAGCAAAACCATTGGAGCCGGTTAATACCTCTTCTTTATATAAAGCTTTTTTTGGCCTTGTAACTGCCGCAGAAACATTGCCGGTATAGAAACTTTTCAATTCATCTACACTAACGTCACCGGTACTTATCGCCCCAATACTACCATCGGTCCATAGCAATGGATACCATGGTTTAAAGCGATTCAATAAAGCGGGTTTTACCCGTGGATTTTTATAGAGATAATAATTAATACCATCAGCAAAAGCATCTAATAATTTATGTAGCCATGCCGGGCTATTTTTATAATCAGCAACCGCGCCTGAGGAGTCAATAATCATACGGATGAGCAGGTCATCATACAAAGAAGATGCTCCTTTTATTTCTGCCATGCGACCAAGCTTTTCAATATAATTCATCTCCACTCTTTTGAAATCATCCTCACATTGCGCATACAATAATCCAAAAACAGCATCAGCATCCGTCTTGCCATAAATATGTGGAATGCCCCAGTTGTCCCGAATGATGCTTACGTTTTTTGCTTCTTTATCACAGCGGGATATATCTTCCTTTGTGAGGTTTTGAGCAACAAGTTGCAATGGAAAAATTGCCAGCCAAATTATTTTCTTCATGGAGTTATATTAATACTAACTAATTGCATGCCTTTGAACATCACGATAAAATTTCACGCTAAAAATGTCAACCACTATGAATATAAAATTATAGGATAATTGGCCAAAAAAGAATTTCAGAAATCTCGTAAGTCAAGGTAAAAATAAATTCGGAAAGGAGCTGAGCATTTATTTAATTCAGGAAAGATTATTGAATTCCTTGCTCCCTTTTAAAGGCGTATGATGTATTTAAAATATATTGATAAAACTGGGCAAGGGTACTTGATATAACAAAAGTATATGAGGGCCTGTAAAGATTCTTATACCTGGTAAGCGTATCCCCGCTAAGGCCCGTTATCCTGGCGATCAGCTTTGAGTTAAACCGATAGGCTACATACCTGTCCTGCTCTTCATCTATCAATCTTCTTTGAAAAGCAAGGTTCTGTTTATTTTTCCTGAATTGAAACATTCCAATTAGTTCATCGAGGTCAAGACCGGCAGCGGCTCCGGGTTCATAACCGGACCTCAGGGTAGGGTTTTGAAGATTAAAAATCTTTGCGTATTCCATCCGGTTTTCAAGCGAGTCCCGCTTATATGTATTGGAGTAAACGGTAACCCCTTTCAGCAATTTATATTTATCGTTTATTCTTATTCGAAGAGAAATATCAAATGAATTATAGTTATCCATTGTTTCCACAGGAAATTTTACTGTTGACTTTCCCTTGTAAAGAAAGCTTATCGAATCAATTTTGGAGACATTTATATGATAAGCTCCCAGGGAATCAGTAACGGTGGTTAAACCAGACGTACTTGAGACATTTACCGCCGGAACTACATAGAGCTTTGTAGAATCATACACTGTTCCTGAAATTGTTATCTGGGCTGTGGCGTTACCAAAGTTGAGCAACAAAATATATAACAGTAAAGCATAAATTTTTGGGAGTAAAATTCTTTTCACATGCATTGATAGGACGTAATAATACATCATTGAATTTATGTATGGTCAACACACTTATTTTTTAACGCTCATTTTGGAAATTATCCGGATTACTGCAAAACTATTGAGCACGAAATAATGTAAACTTTTAAAAAAAGTTAATACTTTAATCCCTGCTTCTTCCCTGGTAAATTAATATGTATTGTACAAGCATTGCAATTGAAGCTAAAGCTGCAACAACATAAGTTAAGGCAGCCCACTTCAATGCATCTTTAGCTTTTTCATGCTCCACAGGCGCGGTTATGTGGGATGAATCAAGCCATTTCAAAGCTCTTGCTGAAGCATCAAATTCAACAGGGAGTGTAATTACAGAAAATAAAGTAGATGCAGCAAAAAGGATTATTCCAATTAATAAAACTGTTTGATTTCCACCGCCAAACGTGAACAGGCCCAAGCCAATTAAAATAACCCATTGGGCCAGGTTACTGCTTATTTGTACAACAGGTACTAATGCGCTACGAAATTTTAACATTGAATAAGCCCTTGCATGCTGCACTGCATGGCCACATTCATGTGCGGCAACTGCAGCAGCAGAAACATTTCTTCCTGAATAAACATCAGGACTAAGATTCACAGTTTTTTTTGTTGGATCGTAATGATCGCTTAAAAAACCCTGCACCGATATTACATTTACATCATAAATTCCGCTGTCATGAAGCATTTTTTCTGCAATTTCTTTTCCGCTTAGGCCACTACCTGTAGGCACTTTACTATATGACTCAAATTTACTCTTGAGCCTGGCCTGAACGATCATGCCAATGATCATAAAAAAAACAGAAATAAATATAATTCCTAATGGCATTTCCTGTATTTATTTGAGTCTCAAATTTACAAAATAACATGCAAACATTTTGTATACCGACAGTGAGAACAAATCTTGTAATTTCTTTCAGATCTGAGTATATAAAAAAAGGGAGAAAAAATTCTCCCTCTTTAATAAATGTAATTCTATAACAATTATTTAAACTGGTGCATAATTTCTTTTGCAAGAGCAACCATTTTTTTAATCCCATCTTCCGGTAAATTTCCTTTCTTAAATTCAGCAAGTACTTCCGGTAGTTTGTTCTCCATTTCGAGCAAGAACTGTTCCTCAAAACCTTTTACATTTTTAACCGGAACATCGCTTATTAAACCATTTGTACCGAGATAAATTATCGCTACCTGCTTTTCAACAGAATATGGAGAGAACTGGGGCTGTTTCAATATTTCAACATTTCTTGCTCCTTTATCCAATACTGATTTTGTTGCAGCATCAAGATCGCCACCAAATTTTGAAAAAGCTTCCAGCTCGCGATATAGCGCCTGGTCAAGTTTTAAAGTACCTGCCACTTTTTTCATTGATTTGATCTGCGCATTACCACCCACTCTACTAACCGAAATACCTACGTTAATTGCAGGACGTATACCGGCATTGAACAAATTACCCTCAAGGAAAATCTGGCCATCTGTAATGGAAATAACATTCGTAGGGATATATGCAGAAACGTCACCGGCTTGTGTTTCAATTATCGGCAATGCTGTCAACGAACCGCCACCTTTTACCAAGTGCCTGATATTTTCAGGAAGATCATTCATCTTTTGAGCAATCTCATCTTTCTGAATGATTTTAGCAGCCCTTTCAAGCAAACGGCTGTGAAGATAAAATACGTCACCCGGATATGCTTCACGGCCCGGAGGTCTTCTTAATAGTAAAGAAACTTCGCGATAAGCTACTGCCTGCTTACTTAAATCATCATAGATAATCAAGGCGGAACGACCGGTATCACGGAAAAATTCTCCTATTGCAGCACCAGCAAATGGAGCATAAAACTGCTGAGGTGCAGGATCGGAAGCAGATGCCGCTACAATCGTAGTATATTCCATCGCACCATTATCCTCCAACACCTTCATTACGCCCGCTATGGTTGATGCTTTTTGTCCGATTGCAACATATATGCAATAAACGGGTTTACCTGCTTTGTAAAATTCTTTCTGATTAATAATGGTATCAATACAAATGGCGCTCTTACCAGTCTGGCGGTCACCGATAACCAACTCACGCTGTCCCCGTCCGATAGGTATCATCGCATCAATTGCTTTAATCCCGGTTTGTAAAGGTTGCTTTACAGGTTCGCGAAAGATTACTCCCGGCGCTTTACGCTCCAAAGGCATTTCATAAAGATCGCCGGTAATAGGACCTCTACCATCAATAGGTTCACCAAGTGTATTAATTACGCGACCAGCCAAACCATCGCCAACTTTTATTGAAGCGATCTTACCTGTACGACGAACAGTGCCGCCTTCTTTAATGTCTCCGCTATCACCCATAAGTACCACACCTACGTTATCTTCTTCAAGATTAA
>JBKJRY010000285.1:0-3299 GCA_046593045.1 Chitinophagaceae bacterium
AAAGCGCCCGCAAACATTACCCGGGAAAAAGCCATTATACCAGAATATAAACTCCCAAAAATTGATATAATACCACATACAATCAGCAGCTTTAATGCCCAGCTTCCTAATTCTGAACCAGCCACGGCAGCCAATGGTGCTTTTTGTGTTGCAAGAGATGTACCCAGTGTGCTTTGCGCTGTTATTTGAATAAGCATATAAAAAATAATAACGCTGCCAACGCCAAGTAGAATTCCCCGTGGACCCGTACGTCGCGGATTTTTCATTTCGCCGCCCATGGTTGCGGCAGTTTCGCCACCGAGAAATGCTGCAAATAAAATAAGGGAAGCTGTGCCTATGTCGTCAGCAGAAGGAAATCCATTCCATTCCAGGTTACTGAAGTCGAGTTGAAACAAACCAACGACAACGATCAAAAGCATGGGTAACAATTTTAAAATGGTAAGCAATTTTGCCAGCGTCATGCTTTGTTTTACACCAGCAACATTACTGTAGCATAGGAATGCAATCATAACAACAAATAATAAAATCCGGTAAACCTGTTCATCAAAAATTGGAAAAGGAACAGAGAGCATATCTGCCACTCCGTTAGTTAAAGCAGCTCCCAGCAACACACCGCAAAACCAATAGAGGTTATTCGCAATAAAACCAGCAAACGGCCCAAATGCTTTTTCAATGTACGCATAAGCGCCGCCGGAATTTGTAATGCGACTGCTCATTTCAGCATAACACAACATGATGCAGAAATACAGGAGGCCGCAAAATATGTATGCTACAATACTTGCGTTACCTAATATAGCCGCTACCAATCCCGGCAATAAAAATATCCCGCTGCCTATTGTTATGTTTACAACGCTGGTTGCGATATCTATTACGCCCAATTCTCTTTTTAAACCTTCGCTTTGGATCGCCGTTGTATTGTTCTGAACAATTGCCGGGTCTATATTTTCACTTCCTTGATTAAGTCTGATAATTTTTGCAGTGTCCATAAGTTTTATTTGTCCGGATTGTTTTTATTTTTTCACACCAACCCTTAATTGCCGGTTGTATTCATCCTCATCAAAACTGCCTTTGGATTCTTTGATCAATCCCTGGCTGTCGAACTGCCATATTTCAACACCACTTATCCGCACTTTTCTGCCGGTGCCATTCGGGCCAGTATTTGTGCCGCTTAACGTCCAATGATATTCTATTCCCATTTCAGTCGTGGGTAAACTATCCATCGTTAAAATCATGTCCGGGAAAGCGGTCATAAAACTCTCAGCAACTTTTGCTATTGCAATTCTGCCGACGGCAGGTGCTCCATTGTTTACTTTCAGAGAACCATCTTCAGCGAAATGAGCAGCAACATTACCGGGAGCCTGGCTGCTCCATGCCTCCGTATATTTTTGAGCAAAACTTACCAGTGAATCATGATTCATTATCTCTTAATTTATATTTTCATTGATTGTATCTGCCGGCAATTTTACCTGTTGATTATTGCAACCGGTAATAAAAAATAGTAAGGCAAGAAAAGCAAGCTGGATTTTGAATGAATGGTTCGGATTCATTTAATCATTTTTATTTATGCGCCTCCATATCTATCTCAATTACCTGGTTTACCAGGGCAAGTCCTTTGACTTCAAGCCAGGTACCTGTTGGAAATTGTTTTTTGTAAATCGTATTCCGAAAGCCTGCAGCCTTTTCAAACTCAGCCATATTAGTTGTGTAAATATTTTCAGCATATACATCGTCAAATGTGTAGCCGTAATGTTGCAGGATCTTTTCTAAATCGCTGTAACAATTTTTCATCTGTATTTCCATGTTGCCCGGACCGATCACTACGCCGGAATCCGTCATGCTCACAGCGCCGGAAATTTTAAGATCGTTACCAATTTTTACAGCATGTGTATAGCCGTATGCCTTTTCAAGCGCAGGTCGCAGGTTAAAGTACTCAGGAGCTTCGGTTTGCGCTTGTGTTTCAGATTTCGTTGCAACATTGTTTTCTTTCGGTGCTTGATTGCAGCTTTGCATTGCGCTAATAAACATAATAAAGACTGTCAGTAATATAGTTTGATGGTGTTTGATTTTTGCGTTCATGTTTTTTGGTTATAGTATTTGGCGGTTATGGATTTGAATCAGGAATTAACTTGCGAAACAGATAAACTGCTTTAATAATAGTTGGTTAAATAACATTTTACATAAACGTTACACCACCAGTTGCAAAATTTGCCAGATCTGCAGCCGTCGACTGGCCCTCTGTCGAAGCCATTGTTGCCTGCATGACTTCAGGTGTTGCAAACCAGAATTCTGGCATACGGTAATGAGCAGATTTTCCTCCATCGGGAGCACTTATGAATTTGTAAATTCAACCTTGTAATGCCCTGTCATAGTTAAGACAAGAGGTATATGTGTATTTGCATAATATCCTTCAAAAGCTTCCGGATCCGCAGGATGACCATAAAGCACTGTTAGTTTAATCATGTCATTGTAATTTGAGAAATAAACCAGCTAAGAACGTTAGCCTTAGCTGGTTTAAATATTAATATTAGAGGGATAGTTCAGTAGATATGGTAATCGGCTCAAGTACCGTGTGCCTCGCTTTCACTTCATCGTGAGCTGGATCGTTGATAACAGATGCCAGCTTTTCGGGGTCATCTGTTTCTATAATTATTACCACGGAATTTGGGTCATCCATATCCTGGAAGGTTCTGAAACCTGATGATACAGGAGCAAATAACTCAAGCCTGTCCTGGTGGCCCGCAAGCCATGCGTTAATGTCGCCTACTTTGTGGCGTGCAATGATTGTTGGCATAATGTAAATTTTTATTATTGATTAATCGCTTTATTTCTCCATTTTTGAAAAATCTCCATAGATATATTCCCTTACTATTTTTCCATCAGTATTGAAATCATCGAACATCACCATCGGAATTTTTACAACTTCGCCGGTCTTCTTTGACTTGCCGATCCATGTCCACCATGACTGTACTACTTTAGAATCATCTTTTTTGTATTGCAGGTAATCAGGATAGCCAAACTGGGCCTGTTTTATGTCGTCGTATTTATCGAAATCACTCATCCAGGTTTTCATTGCATCTGCAATAGGGATAAATTTCTCCATGCCCGATGCCCACCACATTGCAGTGTCGGAATACATCGTTTTCAATGTTGCCAGATCCTTTGCTTCGTAAGCCTTTCCTGCATTATTTACCACATCAATGTATGGATGCTTGATGTAGATGGTACCGTTCTCCTCCTGTTGACAAAAAGCAGGCTTATTCCTTTTGGGACTAACTGCTTTTTGTCAACAGGAGGAGAAC
>JBKJRY010000437.1:0-7890 GCA_046593045.1 Chitinophagaceae bacterium
TAGAATCGGTAGCCCAGGAAAAGGGATACCATGTATTGATTTATTTAACTCATGAAAACTTTGAAAACGAAAAAAATATTTTAAAGGAATTCCAGGGAGGAAGAGTTGACGGCGTACTAATGTCAGTCTCAGGAGAAACATCAAAAAGCGACCATGTCATGGATCTGATTTCAAACGGAGTACCTCTTATATTTTTTGACCGGGTTTGTGAAGATATAAAAACGACTAAAATCATAACTGACGATTTTGAAAGCGGTTATAAAGCAACTAATCACCTGATACAACAGGGCTGCACTGGTATCGCTTTTCTGAGCATTTCAAAAAGCCTTTCTATTAGTAATAAAAGACTGGAAGGATATTTTAAGGCTCTTAAAGAGCACGGATTGAAAGTGGAGAAAAAAAATATCATTTTTTGTAGCAATAATGCAAAACAAAACTACATTTTAATTAAAAGTTTGTTGCAACAAAAAAATAAACCAAATGGTATTGTTGCGTCAGTTGAAAAATTAACTACGCCATTGTATAAAGCCTGTATTGATTTAAAATTGAATATACCCAATGATGTAAAAATAGTTTGCTTTTCAAATCTTGAAACAGCTTCCATTCTAAATCCATCGCTCACAACCATTACTCAGCCTGCGTTTGAAATGGGGAAAATGGCTGCCACACTTTTATTTGAAGCTCTGGCAAAATCCAATTTTAATCTGAAAAAAGAAAGCCTGGTAATTCCTTCAGCCCTGGTTGTAAGAAACTCAACTACCTGACGTTGTTAATTTCTTTCATCAAAGGGCTGTTAGATTGGTTTAAATAATTTAATAACTTTTACATTGAATCAATACATTAAAGGCTCTGAATTATTTAATTACTTTTGCCATTTGGGTTTTTACCAAAAAATTACTAAGGATTATATTTACCACTTTTACATACCAATAAAATTTCTTTCTTTAACCCACAATCCACCAAATCACAGAATTTGAAATTAAAAATACTTATTTGTTACTTTACAACCGTTTGCCTCGTCAATCTTATCCAGGCACAGAAACTTATTATTGGCACCTATAATTTAAGATATGACAACCCCAGTGATACGGGAAACCTTTGGGGAAAGAGGGCGCCTGTTGTAACAGCATTAATCCGGTTTCATGATTTTGATATTTTTGGGACCCAGGAAGGATTAAAGAACCAACTATCCGATATTAATAACGCATTGCCACAGTATGCGCGGTATGGCCTTGGCAGAGATGATGGGAAAGACAAAGGTGAACATTCCGCTATTTTCTATAAAAAGGAGGATTTCAAATTATTGAACAAAGGTGATTTCTGGTTATCTGAAACACCAGGTAAACCATCCCTGGGTTGGGATGCTACCTGTTGTAATCGTATTTGCTCATGGGTCTATCTTCAACATAAAAAAAGTGGCAGGAAATTTTATTTTTTCAATGTGCATTTTGATCACCAGGGAGTGGTTGCTCGTATAGAGAGCAGTAAGCTTATACTAAAAAGGATAAGCGATATTGCAGGAAAGGAACCTGTGATATTTACCGGGGATTTAAATGGTTCACACAGCAGCGAATGGTATAAGACTATTTCTAATTCAGGTACATTAAGAGACACCTACAATGAAGTAAAATTTCCTTATGCTAACAATGCATCTTTTAACGGTTTTGGAGACGCAAAAGAAAGCACCGATATTATTGATCATATTTTTATTACAAATCATTTTACCGTAAGTAAATGGGGTATCCTTACCGATACCTATTTTGGAAAGTTTCCTTCAGATCATTTTCCCGTATTGGCGGAAATAAACATGAAATAGAAAATGAATTTTTTATTCAAAAACCGCTGTAAGCAGAGCCTTTTACTTGTTTTACTTTTTTTTATTAAATCTGTTTCAATTAATTGTTTTGCGCAGCAAAAAAATTATACAATATCGAATGCACATGCACATAATGACTATATGCATCCTGTTCCTTTTTTTACGGCATTCAATACGGGCTTTGGTTCCATTGAGGCAGATGTTTATCCTGTAAATGGAATTTTATATGTCGCGCATGACAAGGAAGATATCCAACCACAACGCACGCTAAAAAACTTATACATTGAGCCTTTATTAAATGAGCTTGCAAAAGATAGTTTACGCCACCTGAAGCTATTGATTGATGTAAAGGAGAATTACCTGGTAAGCTTACAAATTCTTTTAAGGGAATTGGAACCACTTAAAAAATATTTGGCGTCACCTGGAAAACCAGGAAACCCTGTGACTATATTAATCAGCGGCGAAAGGCCCCCTCCTTCCGAATATGAAAATTATCCTGATTATATTTTTTTCGACGATGATCTTAAATTGAAACATAATATGGATGAATGGAAGAGAGTAGGACAGGTAAGTCTTTCTTTCGAAAGATTTTCTAACTGGAAAGGTGAAGACTCATTAGTAACTAAAGACAAGAAATTGCTTCAGGATGCTATAGACAGTGTGCATCATCTTGGCAAAACATTACGATTTTGGGCGGCGCCGGACTCCAGGCTCTCATGGCAAATACAAATGAATCTTGGTGTTGATTTAATAGGGACTGATAGGATTGAAGAACTTGCAGATTTTATAAATAGTAAAAAATATATTAAAAGGAAGTAAAATCCTTACGCTAATAATGCCTTCTTTAATGGTTTTGACGCCACAGGAGAAAGTCCCGGTATTATAGATCACATTTTTGCTACAAATCAATAATTACCGCAGCTTCTCATTTTCCTTATGTCTTTTTCCATCTCTCAAATTCTTCTTTTTAAAATTCTTTTCCAAAGCATCCGTTAGGTCAACACCGGTTTGGTTTGCAAGGCAGATTAATACCCATAGCACATCAGCCATTTCATCACTTAGCTTTTTATTTTTATCTGTTTCCTTAAAAGATTGTTCACCATAAATTCGTACTATCAATCTTGACAGTTCACCTACTTCTTCCATCAGGATCCCAAGGTTGGTTAGCTCGCTAAAATATTTTACTCCAACGGTTTTGATCCATTTGTCAACTTTTTCCTGTGCCTCCCTTATGGTTATTTGCTCATTCATTTTTAAAAATATTTTTGTGTGATGTAGTTGAGGTTCCCTTTAAGGGTTGGGTTATTCTTTATTTTTTGAGTCTATAAAAATTGTTATCGGCCCATTATTTATTAATTCAACCTTCATGTCACCGCCAAATACGCCTGTTTCTATTTTTTTATCGAGATCTTTTTCTAAATGGCTGATTAAACTTTCATAAAGAATAATTGCAACGGCAGGTTTTGCCGCTTTAATATAAGAAGGACGGTTTCCTTTTTTTGTCGCGGCATGTAATGTAAACTGGCTGACTAATAATATATCTCCACCAATATCTTTTACACTGATGTTGGGAATCTTATTTTCATCATCAAAAACCCTGAGGTTCACAACTTTATTGCTTAACCATTTTACGTCTTCCATCGTATCAGCATCTTCAATTCCTGCAAAAAGAAGAAGCCCGCCTTCAATAGCTCCCGTCACTTTATCCTCTACGGTTACGTTTGCTTTTAACACCCTTTGAATTAATATTCTCATTAGTAAATAATTGTGAATTGGCTATCAAAAATTTTAGTTCCCGCCAAAAATGATTTATGTCAAAAATGTGCAAAGATTACTAAACGCCCTGTGCGCATGGATTACCAAATTATACACACTTCTTTTCCACAGACTGTGCAAAATTTAGAGTGTGTTTTGTACAGGAGAAAAAATATTTTTGGTCTGACTGTAATAAAAAAAGCTGCCTGGCAGGGCAGCTCAAAGATTTTTTGTAATTAAGTGAGTTATTTGAAATATTGTAAAACAAAAATAATTGCCTTGATTATTTTATGCAAATAGGGTTATCCACAGAATCGATTTTTGTGTGGACAAATTCAAGTTTTGCCTGTTTTCAATACCCCTTTTCTGGGGATATTTATTTCCAAATAACTCTACTTTTAAAAAAACCACTTAATGAGCTTTAAGGTATAAAAAGTGGTTGTTTTGTTTTAGAATTTAGGCGGGGTGGCCGAGTGGTCAGGTACCTGATTTGCAAACTGGGATACATGAGTTCGATTCTCATCCCCGCCTCATTCTTTTAATTATAGAAAGTAATTAAAGCCCTTAAAATTTTAACTCTTTTAATAACAGTAAAAGATTTTTTATTTTAAAAATTATTAACGTAAAATTTTATATCAATTTTTCCAAATGATTGGACTACAAATGAAAATATTGTGATACGGAAGCTGGATAATCTTGTAGTTCATGTTTTACCTATTGTTGAGTCTCCTTGCATGCGTGAGACAAATATACAAATTGAGAATACTTTTCCTAAAATAATTTTTCCGGTTATCCCATTTATTTCATTTCTTATAGTGCTTAATTCAATCTTTTAATTGATTTAATCATACTACTTAGCTGGAAATCAAATATTATTTTTTTCAAAAAATACTCATTTAAAATGTGCAAAAAATTTTAGATGTAATGTCAGTAAGGACTTGCCATTCTTTTCCACAGAAGGTGGATATTTTAAAATATTTTTTATGAAGGAGAAAAAATATTTTCGTTGTCCCGCACTGCAAAAATAATTTATTAACCTAAAAATAATATTAGCCCAATGTCAAATAAAACCCCAGATGCAACAGGTCTCCGTTTTTCCCGCCAATTTACGAGGGATGGTATTTCTCCTTATGAGATGTTTGAATACGACTATCGCATGTCGATAATCAAAAATACAACCGGGGAAATTGTGTTTCAGATGAATAACGTTGAAGTACCCAAACAGTGGAGCCAGATAGCAACAGATATCCTTGCGCAAAAATATTTTCGTAAAGCGGGTGTGCCGCAAGCCGATGGAACCACAGGCAGGGAAACTTCGGTGAAGCAGGTGGCACATCGCCTTGCACATTGCTGGAGAGTGTGGGGTGAGCGATATAATTATTTTGCTTCTTCAGAAGATGCACAAATTTTTTATGAAGAATTGGTGTTTGGAATTTTAAATCAGTCGTGTGTTCCCAATTCGCCGCAATGGTTCAATACAGGACTGCATGAGGTATATGGCATTACAGGGAAACCGCAGGGGCATTATTTTGTAGATGCCAATGATGGTGAATTAAAAAAATCAACATCGGCTTATGAAAGGCCACAGCCACATGCCTGCTTTATTTTAAGTGTAAATGATGATCTTGTGAATGATGGTGGTATCATGGATTTGTGGGTACGTGAAGCGAGAATATTTAAATATGGAAGCGGAGTAGGAACTAATTTCAGCAGCATACGTGGTGAAGGTGAGAAACTAAGCGGGGGTGGTACATCAAGCGGGCTGATGAGTTTTCTTAAAATAGGCGATCGTGCCGCAGGTGCTATAAAAAGCGGCGGTACTACAAGAAGGGCTGCAAAAATGGTTTGCCTCGATTTGGACCATCCTGAAATTGAAACTTTTGTAAACTGGAAAGTAGAAGAGGAAAAGAAAGTTGGGGCATTAATTAATGCGGGCTATCCGAGCGATTATGAAGGAGAAGCATACAAAACTGTAAGCGGGCAAAACAGTAATAACTCGGTGCGCATACCTAATGAATTTTTTCACGCTCTTGAAGCCGATGGCGATTGGGAACTGAAAGCAAGAAGTGATGGACGTACAATGAAAACGGTAAAAGCAAAAAAGCTTTGGAATGATATAAATTATGCTGCATGGCGTTGTGCAGATCCCGGAACCCAATATAATACTACAATAAACGAATGGCATACATGCCCTGAAGGCGGACCGATCAGAGCAAGTAATCCTTGCAGTGAATATATGTTTTTGGATAACACTGCCTGCAATCTTGCGTCAGTAAATCTCAGGAGATTTTTTGATGAAAGTGACAATTCCTTTGATGTACCAGGCTTTGAATACACAGTAAGATTATGGACTACAGTATTGGAGATTTCTGTGCTAATGGCACAGTTTCCAAGTAAAGAAGTGGCGCAGTTAAGCTATGATTACAGAACATTGGGTTTGGGTTTTGCAAACCTTGGAAGCATGCTTATGGTAAGTGGTATTGCTTATGATAGTGAGAAAGCACGCGGCATTGCCGGAGCAATCACAGCAATAATGACAGGTGTTTCTTATAAAGCATCTGCCGAGCTTGCTGCTCACCTCGGACCATTTAGCAAGTATGAAGAAAACAAACATCACATGCAAAGGGTAATGCGCAACCATCGTGCTGCAGCATATGACGCTATGGATGCATATGAAGGCATTGAAATAAAACCACAGGGAATCAATGCAAAATACTGCCCCGATTATTTACTGAAAGCTGCTACGAAAGCCTGGGATGATGCAGTGAGGTTAGGAGAAAAATATGGTTATAGAAATGCACAAACAACAGTGATTGCGCCTACAGGTACAATTGGCCTTGTAATGGATTGTGATACCACAGGTGTGGAACCCGATTTTGCATTGGTAAAATTTAAGAAGTTAAGCGGCGGCGGCTATTTTAAAATTATTAATCAAAGCGTGCCACAGGCTTTACGCAATTTAAAATACAGTGAAAGTGAAATTGAAGAGATTGTAAATTATGCAAAAGGGCATGCCTCATTAAATGGTGCGCCACACATCAACCCTGCATCGCTGGCACAAAAAGGTTTTACTGGTAATAATATACAAAAGCTGGAAGCTGCGATGGCTTCAGCATTTGAAATAGGTTTTGTTTTCAATGTATTTAACCTTGGGGAAGAATGCCTTCAGCGCCTTGGCTTTGCACCGGAACAATACAACGATTTTGAATGGAGCCTTCTTGAAGAATTGGGCTATTCTGATGAACAGATTGAGGAAGCGAATATTTATATATGTGGTACAGGAACTGTTGAAGGGGCGCTTTACTTAAAAGAAGCGCATTTGCAGATATTTGATTGTGCTAATAAATGCGGGGCATTAGGAGAAAGATATATTCACCACAGCGGCCACATCCGTATGATGGCAGCGACCCAGCCTTTTATTAGTGGTGCGATTTCTAAAACTATTAACCTTCCAAATGAAGCTACAATAGAGGAAATAGATGAAGCATATAAATTAAGCTGGCAGCTTGGTTTGAAGGCGTGCGCACTTTACCGTGATGGGTCCAAATTGTCTCAACCGCTTAGCAACAAAAGTGATAAGAAGAAAAAGAACGATGACAACCAAACGGCAAATGATCAAGTAATAAATAGCGAACCGCGTATAGTTGACATGAGCCAACTGACTGTCGAGGATCTTCTTGAAGAAATGAACAAGCGTGTGCAAAGCAGCGCGGATACAGGCTTAAAACGCCAGCTCGCTATGATAGTAGAACGGAGGGCTTTACCGGCAAAGCGCAGGGGCTTTACACAAAAAGCAAAAATAAATGGCCAGGCTTTGTTCCTGCGGACTGGCGAATATAATGATGGCACATTGGGGGAAATTTTTATTGACATGGCAAAGGAAGGCGCAACCATGCGCAGCATGCTTAACTGCTTTGCAATATCTATCTCTATATGCTTGCAGTATGGTGTGCCTTTGGAACAGTTTGTAGAAAAATTTGTTTTTACAAGATTTGAACCATCAGGAATGGTGGATCATCCAAATATAAAAACAACAACTTCAATCATTGATTTCATGTTCCGCTCCCTGGCGTATGAATACCTGGGAAGAAATGACCTGGTACACGTGCTTGATAAACCTGAAGTCGAAAACTTGGGAGACCAGCCATGGGATGAGAATACACCTACCATTGGAAATCGTGTTCCGGAATTAAGTGAAGTAAGGGTGATAGGTTCTACAAATATTAAAGCTCAACCTACAAAAAAACACAGAACCGAACACATAAAAAAAGCGGCTGCTGATTTTGATGCTGTAAACTCAGCCGCTAAAAATATGCAAA
>JBKJRY010000440.1:0-2564 GCA_046593045.1 Chitinophagaceae bacterium
CTTCTTAGATTTAATTACCTGGAGTCCTAATTATTTTACGAAGATCCAGGTTTTTTACGGAGTCAATAAAATGATCCAGTACCGGGTAGGTGGAAAATAATTTGCTGGCAACTATAAGAAATATCACTCCAAAAAGTGCTCCCCAAATATGAGCCGAATGATTGATAGAACTGTTTCCTTTTTTATCGAGGAAATAAGAAACAATCAAATATATAATGCCGAATAAAAAGCCAGGTATAAATACAGGTATGAAAATTAATCCTATTCCCTGGAGGGGATCAAATAAAATATATGCAAAAACCACAGCGGATACTGCGCCGGACGCCCCTAAACTCCTGTAATTTGGATTAGTTCTGTTTTTTTGAAAGCTCGGTATAAGGCAAACAACCAATGCGGCAACATACATGACGATATATAGTATCCTTCCATTCACTCCAAAAATTGCTGAAAATATACCTTCAGCAATGCTTCCAAACAGGTAAAAGGCATACATATTGAAAAACAGGTGTGCTATATCTGCGTGAATAAATCCGCACGTTATAAACCTGTAATATTGTTTCTGCTCAATAACGGCGGGAGGATAAAAAATAAGATCATCAATCACCTTTTGGCTCCGAAAGCCGGCAATAGAGATAATAACGGTAATAATAATTATGATAACGGTAATAGACATTTGAAAAATATTAAAAGCGGTCAAACATACTGATAAAACTAAGAATGATGATATTTTTCATTTCTGATAATTGTACATGCCCTGTATATTTGTTCTGCAAGAATGAGGCGGACAATCTGATGAGGAAAAACCAATTTTGACAAACTCCAGCGATACTGCCTCCCAGACAATATATTTTCATGAAGGCCATATGAACCCCCAATAAGGAAAATTAGATTTCTTGTGCTTTCGTTCGTTTTTTTTTGCATGAAACCTGCAAGTTCCAAAGAATTCCATTGTTTGCCATTTTCATCAAGAGCTATCAAAACATCATCCTTTTGAAGGGAATTGAGAATGGCAATCGACTCGGCTTTCTTGATTTCTTCGGCTGTTGAATTCGCTGCATTCTTTGCAGGTGCAAATATTTTCCATTCAACAGGATAATAATGAGAGATTCTTTTCGTAAAAATCTCGATGCCTTCTTTAACAAAAGTTTCATGTCCTTTACCTACAGTCCAAAAAAAGATTTTCATAAAATTATTTGCAATGCAATATGCTAAAGATTGCCCTGAATGAATTATTTATTATTTTTGCCGCCCATTAGCTGCGTAGCTCAATTAATAACGCCGATAGGTTTTAGTATATGAATTACAAAGTACAAAGCAATGGCTGCGTAGCTCAATTGAATAGAGCATCAGACTACGGATCAGAAGGTTTTGAAGTTCTTGAGGTTGACTAATTTTAAAATGGCTCTGTAGCTCAATTGAATAGAGCACTTGACTACGGATCAAGAGGTTTTAGGTTTGAATCCTAACAGGGTCACTAAAAAAGCTTCATAGAATTTATGAGGCTTTTATATTTATTATAAAAAGTGATTTGAAATTACTTTAAAAGTTTCTTAGGCATCTTCACCTTCACATCTGAGCCTTTGGCAAGAAATACAGAAATTGGTTTTACGTTTTGAATAAAAGGAACAAAGGCAGCACCATAAACTTTTTCAACATCGCAGTTAAGTTTGTAATCTTTAACCGTATACACCTGCCAGCGTGGGTGGTCCAAAAAATACTCGATGGTAGTTTTGCTGTTTAGTTTATTATAACCATAGTAATGTTCAAAAATAAATTCCTCTGCTGAACCAGATGCTATATCCTGCAATACAGTATCAGCTTTTATCCACATAGAGTTCCATTGTTGTTGTTTCTTTTTCCAGCTATATTCCACTTCCAGTTGTTTATTTACTTCCCGGATGATATGGTACATTTTGGCGGTACTGTAATGTTCGTTATAAAAAAGATTAGCCATACCAGCCACCAAAAACTGTGGCACTATCTCCGAGATAAAACCAACACCTCTTCTCCATTTTTTGCCATCAAAATATTTAATATAGTAACGCAGGTTTACCTCTTCAAAATTTATAAAGCCCGGCCACTTTATACCCATAACGCTGGTATTATTAAATAAAAATCCAACGACACTTACAATCGCTTTGTCATTATAGAAATCTATTTCAGTGTAAGGTGGCAAATGCGGTTTTAGTATCGCAGCATCCACTTCATAATTAAACATCGCTAGGTACTCCCAGCGGGCAGATAGAAATATTTTTGAAGCCATACTAACTTATTTTTTGGGGTTGGATACCAGGCTTTGCATACGAAAACCGCTCAATCAATTCTGTTGTATAATATCCATCAATGCCATTGCTGCAGATAGAGGCTACTTCATCCAGGTGAAGAAAACCATCTTCAGAAACAATATCATTTTCAATTTGTATTGAAATAATTTTTCCAATCACAAGAATGGTATCATTTAAGTCAATGGGAATAATTTGTTGCAAGGATAATGCATATTTAATATTGCTTTCTTTTACGAAAGGCGCAGCAATATTTTGCTGGAACTCAGGTGTCAATCCCAC
>JBKJRY010000090.1:0-3790 GCA_046593045.1 Chitinophagaceae bacterium
GGTAAATTATTGTGAATGAGAATTGCGAATTATGAATTATGAATTATGAATTGTGTGAACCCGGTTGGCGGTTGGTAATACCAGCCGCGGCAAGGCCGTAGTGGGCTGTCTCCCACCGCCTACTTTATATACATTAATGAATTCATAGAATCATTTGCAGGCAGCTTTTAAGACATTTCCCGAACGCATTTCCAATTGTACGGCGATTTTCCTGTGCTGTTTTGTTAGAAAACATTAATGCTGTTTTTGTTCTTCAAAAAATGTTAGAGACTGGAACAGAGGTGTAGATATCAGGCATCAACCCTTTTGACAGCATTATAAATTTTTTGAATGATCTCAACGGTCTTCATTCCATCAAAACTACTGGTCATAACAGGAGCATCGTTTTGAAGCACATCGATTACATTATCATAAACCTTATTATGATTGCTCATAGAGCCGGTATAGGTTCCATAATCATTCGCCTTGTTTTCGCCGGCATCAAAATTCAAATTGATCCCACTGGAATATTCCAGTTCATTAAGATATTGCCCGCCAATTTTCACACTTCCTTTTTCTCCGAATAACGTTAATGACCCTTCCATGTTTTTTTCATAGCTGTTCAAGGTATAATTAATGGTGCCGATGGTGCCGCTCTCAAATTCCAGGATTACAACACCCGTATCTTCAAACTCAATGATTCCTTTGTGATTGAAATTACCCGCGAATGCATGAATGTTTTTTACATCGCCGAGCAACCAATACATGAGATCTATAAAATGGCTGAATTGCGTGAATAATGTACCGCCGTCAAGAGCCATGGTTCCCCTCCATGCATCCTTGTAATATGCTGCATCCCTGTTCCAGAAACAATTTAGTTGCATACTGAATATCTTTCCCAGTGCGCCGTTATTCATTTCGTTTTTCAAAGCGATCACGGGGGGATTGAAGCGGTTTTGTTTTACCACAAATAAATTCCGCGCGGCTTGTTCCGAAGCGTAGATCATTTTATTACAGTCTGCAACTTCCAGCGCCATTGGCTTTTCACAAATTACGTGTGCCCCTTCCTGTAAGCATTGAATGGACTGTTGGGCGTGTAGTCCATTGGGTGTGCAGATCACCGCGATATCAAATTTTATGGATGACGATAAAAGGCCGCTAACAGAATAAAATGGCATTGCCTGGTATTGTAATGCAATTGCATTTGCTTTATCGGGAACAATATCACATGTGGCAGCTAAGGTGCCTACCCTGCAAATTTGTTCGGCATGCCTCGCGGCGATCCTTCCGCAACCAATTATTGCAAACCTGTAGGAAATGGGTGATATCAATAAGCAGGATTAATGTTATGATTCATTGTTATGCCTGCTGCAACCTTTAACTAACATAATGCTGATAGTTCTCAACAAAGTCTTTATAGGTATTGTGAATGCCTTCTTCAAGTTCAATAGCCGGGTGCCATCCCAGTGCATTAATCCTGTTTACATCCAGCATTTTGCGCATGGTTCCATCGGGCCTGGAGGTATCAAATACCAGCTCACCTTTAAAGCCGGTGATCTTTTGAATGATCCTTGCAAGTTGTTCAATAGAATCGTCCTTGCCTGAGCCTACGTTTACAATTTCCGGTTCATTATAATTTTGCATCAGGAAATAACAGGCGGCGGCGGCAGCATTTACATGCAGAAATTCGCGGCGCGGAGTACCGGTGCCCCATATCGTAACTACTTTTTCATCATTGATCTTTGCTTCATGGAATTTGCGGATAAGCGCCGGTAATACATGGGAGTTTTGAAGATTGTAATGATCACCTTTTCCAAATAAATTGGTAGGCATTACACTGATGAAATTGCAGCCAAATTGTTTATGGTAACTCTGGCACATTTTTATTCCCGCAATTTTTGCAATAGCATAAGCATCATTAGTTGGCTCCAGTGTACCGGTAAGCAGGTATTCTTCCTTTATAGGTTGTGGTGCATTCTTTGGATAGATGCAACTGCTTCCCAGGAATAATAATTTCTTTACGCCGTACTTATATGCCTGGTGTATCACGTTATTTTGAATAGCGAGGTTGTCGTAGATAAAATCTGCCGGGTAAGTATTGTTGGCCATTATTCCACCCACTTTTGCGGCGGCAAGAAAAATGTATTCCGGCTTTTCGTTTTCAAAAAAATCTTTAACCGCTGCAATATCCCTGAGGTCGAGCCGGGAAGAGGACCGGCAGATTAAGTTAGTGAATCCTTTGTCTTTTAACAGCCGGACTATTGCACTTCCAACAAGCCCGGAATGGCCTGCGACATAAATGGCAGCATCTTTGTTTTCTGAGAAATTCAAACAATCATGATTTAGCGTTAAGGATTAATTGTTAACCTGGCCTGGTAATAGAAAGAATAATACAATTACTGCTATTTACGTCTATTTTGTCGCAATATATTTCCCACGGAGACACAGGGTACGCAAAGGATTTTCTTATGCTCTTATGGCTTTGTGGGATATTTTACACTTAACTTAAGCCTACTTTATCGTGCCATCAATTTATAAAAATTCTATTCAATTATATTAATTCAAGGTTTTTCTTGTCAAAATGTGCGCTCAGTTGCAAGTCCATACAATCAATTTTTACCACCGCCCGGCTGCCAAATACTGATAGGATCATCCCTTCATAATTCATAAGTACGCCCTGTGTTATCCGCACTTTTTCGTTTAGTCCAAAATCTTTTTTCTCTACCTGTACATCATCAAATTCGTTGAGAAATTTCTTTATAGTATCAATCTCGGCTTCCTGCACCTTTGCAGGTTTTCCCAGCCAATAAACAAAATTAAGTATACCCGGGACATTTTTTATTTCCCATTTTCCATCATCTTCAAGCTTCACAAATACATATCCTTTAAATAGTGGCTCAACTACTATTTTTCTCCTGTCACTCCACTGCCTTGTTACTTTATTGAGCGGGCAATAATGCTCAATGCCCAATCTCAGCAAGTCTTCGGCAATTTTCTTTTCCCACCTCGGCCGGGTATATACTACATACCAGTTTTTTAGCGGTATTGATTCCATTTTCAATTTTCAATTATACATCTCATAGCTTCGCTATTCCTCAGTCACATACATTTAACTGAAGTTCATGCAGGCATCGGTTCTCATGTGTTCAGCTTATTTTTTAAAAAGCTTTTTAATACCGGCAATTATTCCCGGTTTTTCTTCCAGGTAATATCCCCCGCCATATTCATTGCCATAGCCGTAGCCATAACCATAACCATACCCATAGCCGTTGCCATAACCACCAAATCCATACCCGTAAATATGAAATCCGCGTGGCTTAATACCATTGAACAGGATACACATATTTTTAAATTTCTTCTGTTGATTCAAGGAATCAACCATGGTAAGGAATACCCTTGGAGTGACTCCATGCCTGACCACGAACATATTAATATCTGCATGTTCCTGCAGCAATTGTGCATCGGTTACAGGAGAAACAGGAGCGGTATCCATAATCACAAAATCAAACCTATTCTTGATCTCCGCAATCAATTCCCGGAATTTTTGTCCCGATATAAGTTCGGTCGGGTTAGGAGGAATTGGCCCTGCTGAAATAACGTACAAATTAGGTATTTCCGTCGGCTTGATGATGTCATCTAAATTCGCTTTTCCTACCAGGCAACTGGATATACCGGGGGTTTTCTTCACTTTCAGGATTTTGCTAAGCTTGGGCTTTCGCAGATCAAGCTCCATAAGGGCCACCTTCTTGCCGGTAAGCGTTAAGCTGATGGCAAGATTGATGGCGATGAAGCTTTTACCTTCCCCGGAAAT
>JBKJRY010000154.1:0-5272 GCA_046593045.1 Chitinophagaceae bacterium
ATTATGGATTATATACGAAACTGTCAATGTATCTTATAAATCATCTTCCTCGTCTTTTAAAAATAAAGTGAGGAGTGTGCTCAATTTATTTTTAAAAGACGAGGAAGATGATTTATAAGATACATTGACAGTTTCGTATATAATCCATAATATGAAACCCTGCCACAAGCTATTTAATATGGCACTGCCAAGTGCTTGCAAAAACACTGAATGTTGTAATGATGCAAAATTCATTTTACATGTTTTTTAGATCGTCAAGATATTTTTGGATTTCATCAAGTTCATCTTTCGAGGCTTTCTGGTTTCCCAAAGCTTGCAATACCAGTTGTGTGGAGGAACCTGAAAATAACCCGTTAATCATTTTATCCAGAAATTGTTTCTGAGTTTTTTGCCGGCTTATTGCTGCCTGGTAAATATGGGTCTTTGCGCTATCATCTCTCGTTACCAGTTTTTTCTCATACATTATCTGCATAAGTTTTAAAGTGGTAGTATAACCTGATACTTTTGTTTTTGAAAGTTCCTCATGCACATCCCGAACTGTTGAAGGTTGTTTTTCCCATAAAATTTGCAGGATCTCTAATTCACTTTCGGTAGGCTTTAAATTTTTACGTAGTGTCATGTTTACGACTTTATTCGTAGGCAATATACAACTTTGTTCGTAACGCAAAAAAAAATTTGATAAAAGGATTCTTAATATTTAAGAGCTCGTTTTCCCCATTATTAATTTTTGAATAGTTGGCCTGTAAAATACAATGCAAGGTGATTTCTGCTCATTTTTTAAAGTTGTATGTTTGATGTTTAATGTAAATTTCGGACAGTACTAAAAAATTTTGACTTAAACCGATTTCATTTCATATTTAATGGTTTTTAATAATTGTTTATGACACGAGAAGATCATCCATTCAGCATTTCAGTTTATGAATCTATTGATGAGCTTAACCAGTCAGATGCATTTCTATTAAACGAAGCCAGGGCCGTTACTCAATTTGCGTATGCTCCCTATTCTAACTTTCTTGTTGGTGCTGTTGCCCGGTTGATAAACGGGGAAACTGTTACGGGTACTAATCAGGAAAATGCATCTTACCCGGCAGGCATATGTGCTGAAAGGGTTTTGTTGTCTTCAGCGTCGTCTCAATTTCCGGGAGTTGCGATTGAAACAGTTGCGATCGCTTATAATAATTTGAAAGGCAAAAGCGACCGGCCCGTAAGCCCTTGTGGCATTTGCAGGCAATCTTTTGCGGAATTTCAGCAGCGAACAAAAAATCCTATAAGGATTATTCTAAGTGGTATGGAAGGCAAGGTCCAGGTAATTGATAATGCAGCAGACTTACTTCCGCTGGTTTTTGGATCACATGATTTGAAATAGATTTTAATCCAACACTGCAAGGCTTTTTTTAATAATCGCAGCACATTCCATTATTTCGTCTTTAGTGATAATTAACGGAGGTGCAAACCGTATTTTATCTCCATGTGTAGGTTTCGCAAGTAATCCATTTTCTTTTAACCTCAAACATACTTTCCAGGCGGCGTTTTCGTCCGGGTTTTTGATCACTACCGCATTCAAAAGCCCCTTGCCGCGTACTTCCGCTATGTGTCGCGAGTTCATTTTTATTAATTCTTCTCTTAGGAGGTCTCCCATTATCGATGCATTTTCGGCCATACTTTCTTCTCTTAAAATTTGTAAAGATGTAGTAGCAACTTTACATGCCAGCGGATTTCCACCATAAGTGCTTCCATGTTCACCAGGCTGTATTGTTAGCATTACTTCGTCATCAGCCAGAACAGCACTCACAGGCAACGTACCTCCGCTAAGTGCCTTTCCCAGAATTAAGATATCCGGCCGCACGCTTTCATGGTCACAACAAAGCATTTTTCCTGTTCTGCAAAGCCCTGTCTGGATCTCGTCAGCAATGAATAATACATTAGCATCTTTGCAATACTGTTTCGCTTTTGACAAATAATCTTCAGCGGGAACTTTTACACCAGCCTCGCCTTGTATCGGTTCCACCAAAAATCCTGCGACATCTTTGTCATTCAACGCTTCGGCTAAGGCTCCAGGATTGTCATAAGGAATTACTTCAAACCCCGACAGGTATGGTCCAAAATCCTTCTTTGCTACGGGATCTGTGCTAAATGAAATGATACCTAATGTACGTCCGTGAAAATTGTCACTGCATACAATGATTTTTGCTTTGTTTGCAGGAATATTTTTCACCCTATATCCCCAATGCCTGCAAAGTTTTATCGCAGTTTCTACGGCTTCAACACCCGTATTCATAGGCAGTACTTTGTCATATCCAAAATAATGAGTTATATACTCAGTAAACCGGGCGAGAGCCTCACTGTAAAATGCCCTGCTTGTAAGCGTGAGTATTTGTGCCTGTTCGATTAGAGTATTTATAATTTCAGGATGGCAATGCCCCTGGTTTACAGCGGAATATGCACTTAGAAAATCAAAATACTTTTTTCCTTCTACATCCCATACATACACTCCTTTTCCTTTTTGCAACACGACGGGTAAAGGGTGATAATTATGTGCACCATATTTATTCTCGAGTTCTGTAAAATAGGTAGTTTGAGAACCAATAGATTGAGTTGGCATAAAAAAATTTGAAAAAATTGAAAGAGATTGAAAAAATAATGGGGCGATATGGTTATATCTTGTGATCCAGAAAATCCAGGTTCTGGTGTAGAAAGTGTAGTATGTAGATATTTTTATTCAACTCTGCAAAGATATATTTTTTTCAAATGGTTGTTAAAATAAATTATGGGACTAGGTAGAACGATCTAAAATTCAGTGCCTGTCACTATTTTAGTGTTGTGGTGCTTTTAATTCTGTGCATAATAATTACATCCCGTCGGGATTTGCACAAAAATTAGCAGAAACTGGGAAACCTGAAAGAATGAGATGCTTATAGAAAATAAATAGCTACAAATAACTAACTTCAAAACACTAAAAGCTAATAAGATTCTCAGACAAGGATTAAAAAAGTCTGGGGTTTTCAATAATCTTATAAAAATAGTCTGCAGGCACCATGTACTCTGAAATCTTACTTTTTTTAAAGATACCATAGACAGTACTCCCGCTTCCGCTCATAGCTGCATAAATAGCTCCATTATCATAGAGGTCATCTTTAATTTTTTTAATAGATGGATGCTTCTGAAATATAGATTTTTCAAAATCATTTTTAAGCTCATTTTTCCATGTCTCTGTTGGTTGTGTTATTATTTCTTTGATACTTTTTGAAGGCCTTTTGGGTGTAATATCTTTAAATGCTTCAGCGGTATTGATATGAATTCCGGGATTAATAATAATAGTTTTGTATCCTGAAAGGAAAACTTCAATGACCTCCAGTTTCTCACCGCGGCCCGTGGCAAAACACGGGCGATTGAGAAGGAAGAAAGGGCAATCGCTGCCTAACTCTAATGCATACTCGTAAAGTTGCCGATGTGACATGTTTAAGGTAAACTTTTTGTCGAGCAATTGCAGAGCCGATACGGCATCCGAGGATCCTCCGCCAAGGCCGGCCCCCATGGGGATTGCTTTATGAAGATGCATATGTACGCAGGGCAATTGAGGAAAATCTTTTTTAATAAGATTATATGCTCTTATGCATATGTTGTTTTCATTTTCAACAACCGGGATACCGGAAACTGTCAACCGTGTAGAATTATTTTTTGAAGGAAGTATTTCAAGAGCGTCATGTATATTGACTGGGTAGAAAAAAGTTTCAAGATCATGAAATCCATTTTCCTTCTTTTCAAGAATATTAAGGCCAAGATTTATTTTACAGTTAGGAAATGCTATCATACTTCCTGGCTAAAGAGCCATACAAATTATTGAGAATAATTTTTTAAAAGGAAAGGAATCTTTATTCGGAAAGAATTAACTCTTCTTTCTACCTTTTATTTCATCACGAATCGAAGCGGCTTTTATGTAATCTTCCTGCTCCAACACTTCATTTAATAAGTGCTCCAGTTCAACAATTGATAGTTTCTTGAGATCATCACTTGCAGCATCGTTATGCGACACCACTACTTTTTTCTTTTTATCATCTTCTTCCATCAATATTCCGGCACTATCAAGAATGTTATCATAAGTATAAATAGGGCAACCAAATCGAACCGCCAGGGCTACAGCATCAGAAGTCCGGGAATCAATTTCGACAGTATCATGGTCAGTAGAACATACGAGCTTTGAGTAAAATATACCTTCCTGTAAATCATTAATAATTATTTCGTGCAGCTCTATATTAAAAGCGAGCATAAAATTCTTCATCAGGTCGTGGGTAAGTGGTCGGCTGGGCTGCATCCGCTCAAGAGCAACTGCTATAGCCTGAGCTTCAAATCCTCCTATTACAATTGGAAGACGGCGCAAACCATTCACTTCTCCGAGGACAACAGCATAAGAATGCGTTTGAGTAATACTATGAGACAGGGCTACAATTTCCAATTCTATTTTCTTCATACCAATCTCGCTGTTTTATGATTTTTTGATATTGGCAAATATATAAAAATTAAAGCCTTTCAATTAATGAAAGGTTACTTAAAATGCATGAGTGGCACCCTATTGCATGCTTAACTTTAGATCCTTCAACCTTTCAATTTTTTTACAGCTTCTGTAATTTTTGGTACGATTTCAAAAGCATCACCTACAATTCCATAATCTGCTGCTTTAAAGAAAGGCGCTTCAGGGTCTTTATTAATTACCACAATAGTCTTACTTCGGTTTACCCCGGCAAGATGTTGAATAGCTCCCGATATTCCTATTGCGATGTATAAGTTTGGTGCAATGGCCAGTCCGGTTTGCCCGACATGTTCATGATGAGGTCTCCAGCCACTATCACTTACAGGGCGGCTGCATGCGGTAGCCGCTCCCAGCGCTTTTGCAAGATCAGTGACCAATTGCCAGTTCTCAGGGCCTTTCAATCCGCGTCCGCCACTTACTACTATTTCGGCTTCCAATAAAGAGATTTCGCCTTCTACTTTGTTTACTTCTTTCACTTTTACCCTTGCTTCTGTTATGTCAATGCTTATTTCTTCAACTTCTGCTTCACCGGTCGTCTCACTTATTTTGTATGCATTGGCATTAAGGGAAATTATTTTTATTTCGGATTTTATTGAGATATGCGCAAATGCCTTGCCGCTAAAAACACTTTTCTTTACCACAAATCCACTATTTATTTCCGGTAAAGCCACAGCTCCTGAAACCAATCCTGCTTTTAACCTAACAGATAATCGGGGAGCAATAGCTTTTCCATTAAAATTATTC
>JBKJRY010000270.1:0-6966 GCA_046593045.1 Chitinophagaceae bacterium
AATATGCAGCTTAAAATGGGGATAAGTAAATTTTGAAAGCCTTAGAAATACAGGCAGGTTATAACAGGTGATTGATATAAAATAAATACCATCGCTTTCAGTTATTAGTTGATTTGTAGCCGTTGAATTTAAAGTACGGAATAGTGGTGACTTTATCTACACGCCGAGTCCCAGCTATTCGTAATAACTTTAAATAATAAAAGAGCTGCTGTCCTGATGTTTTTAACTCAGGACATACAACCCCTTAAGGCCACACTTAAGTTGTGCAATGCAAACCCGGCAGCAAATGCACCTTCATATCAATCGAAGCTAAAAAAAACTCGAAAAACTATCATGTGGGAGAAAATATTTTAGATAATTTCAATGTGTAAAAAACGTCAACTTTTTTTATCATTTGACAAAACCTAACTGGCATGAATAAATTCTCAATTATTTCGGTACTGTTATTTTTTCAAATATCCGCATTTGGACAGAAGCCAAGAGCCAGGGATATTGGAATTCCATTCGAAGGTATAACAGGAAAATTCAATGCAATTACTGATGTAAAGGGTGTAGAAGTTGGATACAGCACCATAATATCTGGACAAGGTAAAAATATAAGAGGGAGGGGACCTGTGAGAACAGGAGTAACAGCCATTTTGCCAAGAGGGAGAAACAATAATCCTGTTTTCGCAAATTGGTACTCCTTGAATGGTAATGGAGAAATGACAGGCACAACATGGATAACAGAATCTGGATTTTTAGAAACACCAATTATGATTACAAACACCAATAGTGTGGGCGTTGTGAGAGATGCAGTATTGAAATGGTTCGTGAAAACCGGCTGGTACAAAGAAGATTTTTGGTACACTTACCCTGTAGTTGCTGAAACGTATGATGGTTTTTTAAATGACATTTACGGTTTCCATGTACAGGAAAGCAATGCTTATGAAGCATTGGACAGTGCGAAATCAGGTTATCTTAAAGAAGGAAATGTGGGTGGAGGTACAGGAATGATGTGTTTGGGTTTCAAAGGCGGAACTGGAACGTCATCAAGAATTATAAAAATTAAAGACTCAACATACACCGTCGGCGTTTTAGTTCAGGCAAATTTTGGAGCGAAAAAGAATTTAACGATTGCAGGCGTACCTGTTGGGAAAGAATTAAAAGACACAATGAATTATGAATTTAAAGCTCCACCATCCTATCAGCCGGGTGACGGCTCAATCATCGTCGTTGTTGCTACTGATGCACCATTATTGCCCCACCAATTAAAAAGAATTGCTGCAAGAGTCGCTATTGGAGTGGGTAAAGTAGGCGGACGTGGCGAAAATGGGTCTGGTGATATTTTTATAGCTTTTTCAACGGCAAATCCTTCGGCTTTTCAAAGAGAAGATTTTACCAGGATCGATGAATTACCTAATGATTTAATTAATCCACTTTTTGAAGCAACTGTGGAGGCAGTAGAAGAATCGATTATTAATGCAATGGTATCAGCAGAAACACTAGAAGGTATTAATGGCAATAAAGCTTACGGGCTTCCTCATAAATTAGTTATTGATTTATTGAAAGAGTACAATAGAATAAAATAGAAATACAGCGCTGCCAAATACTGAGATGACACAGATTATTTTGCTGTAATCATGTGACTTTTTCAATTGTTTATATGTCGTGCCAGTGTTCTTAATTGAGTAAAGGAAAGTGCCTTCAATAAAATCTGCCGATATATTTATTTTCAACAATCATGGTTTTCATTTCCATGGGATCAATGGTTCCTTGTTTAGCATAAACGATTTTACCACCGGGTTCTACTAAAATAGTATAAGGAAGCGCACCCGCCCAATTGGGATCAACCGCTTCAATCAGTGCATATTTATCATCGTTGTTAAATAAATAATTGGTATTTGCGAGCATCAGTTTTTGCAAGGATTTTAATACCTTATCCTGCTTTTCAGCATTATCAGCGCTAATAGTAATAAATTCGAAATCCCTTTGTCTATACATCCTGTTTATGCTTACAAAAGACGGAAGTTCATTTACGCATGGCCCGCACCAGGTAGCCCAAACATTGATCAGGCGAAGCTTATCGGAATTATTTTTTAAAAGTTCCTTTACTCCTGCTTCATCAATCATATCCAGGGTTACCGGCTGCTTAGCCCATGCGATATCCGCCTTCGCAACCAGGTCCTCTTTCTCCGCCCATTTTATTGAACATCCAAAAACTTTAGTTGTCTTTACGGCTACTTCTTTACCAACCAGTAATTCCTCTATGGCATTTTTTGCGTCGGTATTTTTTGGGATACCGGTTGGTTTCTCCACGTCATCTATACGGCCCTGGTATCTTAGTCTCCGGTCTTTGTCAAAAATAAAAATATGCGGAGTCGCGACAGGCCCGTAAGCTTTCGCTACCGTCTCATAGTCGCCATCATATAAATAAGGGAAATTGAAGCCTTTTCTTTTTGCATGAATTTTCATTTCTTCAAACGAATCTCCAAGATCAGCATATCCCAATTCGCTTAGCTGAACTGATTTTGCATCATTGGGCATTATAGCCACTACAGCCACCCCCTTTGAGCGGTATTCATTCGTAAGGCTTATCATCCTATCTTCATAAGCCTGAGCTGTCGGGCAGTGATTACAGGTAAAAATAATGGCGAGTATCTTTGCATCTTTAAAAGAGGAAAGGGAATAAGTTTTTCCATCTATACCCGGTAATTTAAAATCAGGAGCCTTACTGCCAATTGCCAATGTTTCATGATCAGCAGCGTATGACCTTTTAGAAATAACAAAAAAGGATAGCGATACTAAAATTAAAAAGAGCAAGTGTTTCATATGACAGAATTTATCAAAAATTAATCAAAAAAAAGTTATTCAATGTAGTAATTCCTAATCAAAATTAAAAAAGTAGGATGTCTGCACCCTACTTTTTAAGCAAAATGCAATCGGCAATAAAATTATTTATTTATATCCTGGTGATATCCTGCATTAAATCAACGTTTTCAAAATTATAAAGCAAAGCATACAATATAAAAGTACACTCTGTAGAAACAGGCGGTGCCTGTTTTATTATGAAATAAAAACTATTACAGAGATGTCCTAAAAAAATTTCAAATAATCCTTTGATGCCTATTTAAAATATCTCTTAGGGAAATATTTGAGAATTGCTTACGAAGGCAATATGTTTACTGTCGGGTGACCATGAATTTACATTGATTGTGCCCTGGCCTCCATATAAATAAGCTATTACTCTTGGAGCACCCCCGGCAACCGGCATCAAATTCAATGTTACTTTTTTATATGATGGATGCCCGTTAGGCTCTATATCATTTGCAAATGATATATACACCATCCATTTACCATCGGGGGATATATGAGGAAACCAATTATGACGCTCATCAAATGTAAGTTGCTCTCTGCCGGAACCATCGGCCTTCATCCGCCATATCTGCATAGTTCCTGTTGGGTTTGCATTATAATAAATATATTTCCCGTCAGGTGAATACTCTGAGCCATCTACATGGCCTGACGTATTGGTTGTGAGTGCAGTTTCTGCTTTTGTATTTACATTTACCTTATACAGGTTGTAAATATTAGTGCCACGCTGTGCTACTATGGCAACTTCTTTCCCATTGGGCGCCCAGCCATGCCAGTAGGAAGGCGTTGAATCAGTAACTAATCTTGGATCGCCACCGGCCAACGGCAGCACATAAACCGTAGAACCACCACCAGGCATGCCTTGCCTGGAATTACTTATTGCAAGCATCTTATTATCAAAAGAAATTCCATGGTCGTTGTTGATCCTGTCAGCTGAGCCGGTATTTATTTTTTCAGGTGTACCTCCTTCGATCGGGATAGTATATAAAGAACCATTTTCATTGAACAAAAGCTTCTTACCATCAGGCATCCAGTTAGGCGCCTCAAACTTGCCTGTTGATTCATGTATTACTTTTCTGTCACCATTAAATACATCCATTATTTCCATGCGGCATCCTAAAGTTCCTTGTGCCGGCGCCACTTTTACCTGGGGGTTTGGCTGATACTTATTACTAACAGGCTTGTCTATACGAGCGTTCCACATTCTTGCTTCTTCCACTTGATTGGAATCATGAGAACAAATATATAAGCCAACAAATACGGAATCTTTCATGTCATACATATCCGTTGATCCGACATCCTGTAGGGGCTCACCCCAATTAGCCACCCGCATGGTGATGGTTTTTCCAATACGCTCCAGTTGCAGCGTTCTGAAAACAACTTTTTTCGGAAAGAATATTTCTTCCTGCGGATCTCTCATATAAGCTCCTCTCAGTGGCCGCCATTGCAATACTGCAAGACCATCTCCATGTGTAACGGCATTGTAGCTTGCCGCGCTTTCATCTAAAGACTCCCTGATCATCCAGCCTATTTTCTTATGTCCATTTCCCTTTTCCCCCTTGAATTCAAAATTTGCAGTAAGTAAAAAATCCCCGCTTATTTTTTTGTATAAAAACTGAAACTCGTCCCTGTTAAACCAGATATTGTCTCCGGCACCCTTCATGGTATAAGCCTGGGTAGAAGGATCGTAACTTGAAGAGCCTGCATTTTTTGGATGACCTATATCAGCATTACCATCAAAAATACCCAGGTGATGATCCTGCGAATAAGACACATTGAAGAAAAAAAGCAAAAGAAGAATAGATATTGATTTCATATAAGACATTATGTGGAGGAGATAATTTCAATCTATAAAAATTATATTAAGCAATAAACTACCCGGTGTATTCAAAAGTAAAGAAGAAAATGAGAATTACGTTATTAACCGCTACATCAATACTACATCTGCCAACTAAAAATTGGCTTTTAGATTCATCATTACCACACAATTATTGAATATCGATAACTAAAGGCTGAGGGGATTATTTACCAATTTTGTAAAAAAAAACAATATAGCTGACCGCGATTTATTGTTTTATCAACTATCTGACCGGGAGCTGATTAAATCAAATTATCAGCGCCATGAAAAGCATGATAACATCAGCTTTACCTTTTTTAGTTATAGCTTTCAGCCAGGAACGGTGAAAGATATGTCACGTTCTGAAAAAAGTTGCGTTTTTTATTCATTGAAATTATTTAAAAATATTTTCTCACACATCATATTTAGTTTTAGGGTTTGGATTAATATGAAGGTACACTTGCTCCGGATTATGCATCCCGCCACTTAAATGCGGCCTTAATTGGTTGTATGTCCTGAGTTGAATAACATCAGGACAGCGGCGAATTAGCCCTCGTTGCAAACGAGGACTATAAAAGGTCCATTTTGGTTTTGGGGTTTAAGCCTTGCCGTACTGGCATTAGCTATTTTCTATGCTAATGCATTCCGGACACCCAATATTGATTATTTTGGAAACGGAATATTATAAAAAGAAGTGCAAATTGATAAGATTATTAAATAGGCAAAATTGTTTATTCCATACAAAAAAATTATAGGAGAATATCGTCAAACACGAATGCATAGTTACGGCAGGCCTTTTGCTTGTATCTTATAAATGAAAAATATCATGACTTTAGAAAAAAACATGGGAACTCTTGATCGCATTGTTCGCCCCACTTTAGCTGCCGGTATTATTGCCGCTTATGCTATAGGAAATTTAAAAGGAAAATCTGCTATAGGGTTGCTGGCTTTATCGGGTATTTTTATTACCACCAGCGCTGTTGGCTGGTGCCCTGCGTATGCAGCAGTTGGTATTGATACAATAGCTGAGGAATAAATTATGGTAACTGGCATTTGTTCTTCGGACGGGTGTTGGTCAATTGGACTTTGATTTTTTTATGACAGCACGGTGTGCCTCCGCAACTTAAGTGCGGCCTTAATTGGTTGTATGTCCTACTTGAAAACACCAGGACAGCAGCAAATTAGTCCTCGTTGCAAACGAGGACTATAAAAGAGGACTTTCTTCAATACGCATAATGTTATGCGGTCGTTTTTTCTTCGCAGTTAAAACTGTATGTACTTCATGCTCTATATTTGATTTTTTATAGTCCACTTTAAATATTTTCAGTCCTTCAAATGAGTTATCTATAAGTTGTGCTTCTAATTTTTCCAGGTTATGATAATAGAAATAGCTTCTATCTCCACTACTCCCAGTTTGGAAGTCTGATTTGCCTGTGTCACCTTCAACAAAACTTATGTATATAAGTCCACTTTCATTTAGTAGATTATTAGCGTCAAAAATCAACTTTTCGCTGTCAGTTTGTGATAAATAAGGCAAACAAAAACCACAAACAATTCCGTCATATTTCATTTTAAGGTCACTAATTTTCCTGCTGTCCATAATAGCAAAACTTGCTTGAGGGTTGTTTCTTTTTGCAAGTTCTATCATATTTGGTGCTATGTCTATTCCAAATATTTCAAAGTCAGGTCGTTTTGATAAAAGGTACCTGGTAATATTTCCGGGACCACAACCAATTTCTAAAATGTTTGCATTCTTTTTAATAATAGAATTGCAAATAAAATCATAGGTGCCATTATATAAGTCCAAGTCCATAAACTTGTCCTGATAGAGTAATGCAACTTTATTCCAAGTATTAAAAGTTTCTTTATACCTGTCCATTAATTAATGTGTCTGTCTGTCACGTCCTGAAAAAAGTTGACGTTTTTTATTCATTGAAATTATTTAAAAATATTCGCTCCCCCATCATATATGTTTTAAGTCTTTAGGGGTTGGATTAATATGAAATTGCTTTTGCTCCGGAGTCTGCATCCCGCAACTTAATTGGTTGTATGTCCTGAGTTGAAAACATGAGGACAGCAGCTCTTTTATTATTTATAGTTACTACGAACAGCAGGGGCTTCTTCGTCATTTTACTGCCATTACTAAAATGGAAATTGTCAAAATGCCAAGAAGGATAAAAGCAATTGTTGCTATCAACCAATTGGATCAGAACAATTGCTTTTATCCTTCTTGGCATTTTGACAATTTCCATTTTAGTAATGGCAGTAAAATGACG
>JBKJRY010000330.1:0-9798 GCA_046593045.1 Chitinophagaceae bacterium
TACAACTTTTCTGTTTCTTCCAATATGAGGACAGCTAGTATCTCGTTCATAAGGATTTTAAAATAATTAACTCAAACAGCTTCTAAATGGTTTGGAAATTTGCCGGGAGATATTAAATATAAATCAGGCAATTTTCGTTTTTATTTTCCTCTTGTTACAATGATTATAATAAGTATTGTACTTACAATCATTGTCAATATTATCCGGCAGATTTTTTAAAATTTCTTTCATAAAATGATTATTTGATCACGAAGGTTTTAGTGTGAGCATCTTCATTTTTTAACACCGTAAATTACAAGTAGTATATCTTCCATTCCTATCCATCCCTTTACCTTTGCATTATGGCATATTTTGTAGAAAAAAATTCAATCGTAAGAAAAATATGGGGTAAAAGCGATACAGTACTCCTGATTTTCGCAGGCGCTGCCGCTGAATTTGCCCTGAATAAAGCTGTTGACTGGCTATACTTCACAGGTAATCTTCCTGCGGATCCTATAAGCAGGTTATTCTCCACCGTTAGTTATGCAAGAAAAATAATTTTTTCAGAAGAAAAGGACGCTGTAAAAACAATTGATGCAATCGGCGCGATTCACAAAGGAGTGGAAAGCAAACGAGGCAGTGTAATACCCGATTGGGCTTACCGGGATGTATTGTTTATGCTTATCCATTATAGTATAGCTTCTTTTGAAGCACTTGAACATAAGTTGTCGCCGGATAAAAAAGATGAAGTGTATGATGTTTTTTACAGGTTAGGAGACAGGATGAAAATAAAAGATCTTCCATTGACTTACGGGGAATGGCGCGTCGCAAGAGCGTATCACATGGAACACGACCTTATAAAAAGTAATTTTTCTGATGACCTGTATAAGCAATATAAAAAGCACCTCGGGGCTTTTCGATATTTAATTTTTATAGAAGGGCAAATTATTGTGGTGCCGCAAAAAGTGAAAGAACTGCTACACCTGAGAAAATTCTCATTTCTCACACTTGTATTACCATTTTATAAATTAAGCCGTATCCTCAAGTTGGATAGTGTAATTAAATCAGTGATATTACCTGCAAAATATAAAAAGGAAATAAGTGAAATTGACGTTGTAAAAAAATCCCGCCAAAAAGTGCCTGAATTTCTGGCATAGGAATTAGCGTATCGATTTAATCACTAATTTTTTAAATTTATAATCATGGCAAAATATTCAAAAGGTGCTTCAAAAAAAGTAGAAAAAGCAATGCATGAAATGCACGAGGGTAAGCTTAAAAGCGGCGGGAGCGGCAAGAAGGTTACTAACCCTGAACAAGCTGTGGCCATTGGGCTTTCTGAGGCGCGGGAAGAAGGAAAAAAAGTTTCTAAAAAGCAGTTCCGGTAAATCATCATCTCACAAACCTGGCCCTAAAAAAGGCTCCTCAAAAAAGAGTTGAGTGCTGCCTGTAGCTGGCCTTCGATTTATTACCAGGGTTTGATAAAATGTTACATAGTTCAATAATTAATCAAATCCTCCTTAAGTATCAGCAGTTATTTTTTCGGAAAGTGCTTTACGCCTGTGGTGGCGAAGCCTCCATAGATATCCTTTATGATGCATGGGTACCTGGTCACCCAGCAATCTACCCCAGGGCTTCAATTCATTTATCCGGTCAAAAACTATTTTTAGAACGGCGACAAATGGAATGGATAAAAACATTCCCGCCACACCCCAAATGGCTCCTCCAAGCAACACAATTATAATAGAAACCAGTGCGTTTATTTTTACTTTCGATGACACAATCCTGGGGACTAATATATTGTTATCAATAAACTGAATTATTAAGTATGCAATTATAATTCCCAACTGCGATGTAAATCCATCCTTTGTCATCGTAGCTATTAATAACGGAATTGCGATTGCTATCAGCCCGCCTATGTACGGTAAGATGTTTAAGATCGCTCCGATTACGCCAATAAGAATGGCATACCGAATTCCTAATAACATCAATGCGGCGGAATTCATGACTGCCACAATCACAGCCTCGAGCAACAATCCCACCATATAGCTTTGTATAGCCGTTTTGGTTTCTTTAAGCACAACAGCAACTTGATTGGAATTGTGCTCTGAAAAAATTTCGTAAAGAAAATTCAGGATAAGTGTTTTATAAAAGAGCATCAGGAAAATATAAATTGGCAGTAACACAATTACGCTTATTGTGCCCAAAACGGTTCCGAGCGTTTGCCCTATTAGGGGTTTGAGATTAGTGCCTGCTTCTGATAATAGCCGCTGTTGTTTTTGCACTGATAAAGAATAATGCTCCTGCAACCATAATTGAAAATGACTGAATAACATGGCGAATTTTTGCTCAAGTACAGGCATGTTATTCGAAAATTTTGCAATCTGCGAAGAAATAAAATACATAACTCCAGCCACGAAAAGAATCGCTGTTACCAGTGCTATAATTATTGCAATTATGTTTGGTATTTTCTTTTGCCTGAGCCTGTTCACAAATGGATTTAGGAGAATGGCGATCATTATTGCGAAAGCAATAGGAATAAGGATTGATTTAAGGATAAATAGAACGTATACAAAAAGTATAATACCAAAAAGCGTAACTGTTGATCTGAAATAAAACGGGTATTTTTTTTCCATAAGGTAAATTAGTTTATACTTTTTGTTAAGTGGTAAGTTTTATTTTAAGAGCTGTATTATATTAGCAGAAGAAGGTCAGAAAAAATAATACCAAGTTCAAAACACAGCGTGCAGGCAATTATTTCATTTTATAAATTTAAAAAGGTGAGAAAACAGCTAACAATATTGATCCTGTCTTTTATAAGCGTGGCGGTTTTTGCCCAAAACGAGAATACAAATAAAAAACCAGTATTTGATTCTTCGCTTGCAAAAAAACTCGGCGCTGATGAATATGGTATGAAGCGTTACGTAATGACATTCTTAAGGAAAGGGCAAAATAGAAGCCTTGATTCAGCAACGGGCGCTGCGCTTCAAATTGCACATTTGAAAAATATAATACGATTAGCCGATGAAGGAAAGTTAATAGTTGCAGGCCCCTTTTTTGATGACCAGCCTGTGAGAGGAATTTACATTTTTAATGTAGCAAGCATTGAAGAAGCAAGAGAACTCACTGCAACGGATCCTGCAATTAAAGCGGGCGTATTGGAAATGGAATTGAGGCCATGGTATGGCTCCGCGGCATTAATTGCAGTTACGCAATTACATAAAACAATACAGAAAAGAAGTGTTGCTGAATAACCGGATTAGTAACTTCTAAAACCATGCTTTCTTTATTTTTTCGAAAGGGTAGCATAATATTCTTTAATCGGTCCAAATGGGCCGAACTTATGATCCTTTTCTGAAAATTTATTTTCAGCATAAGGACCAAAGGGGTAATCAAATGGCTTCAGTTTCAAATTAGGCCAGTCACCTGATAGATTTTTATGCGGATGTTCATTTGCATTTAGAAACGCCGAAACATCCCAGCATTCTTCGTTTGAAAGCTGCGGCGCATCGTGACTTGTTGTTCCAAAAGGCATATTATTCTTTACGAATCCTGCCATTTTTGATAATCTGTAAATACTTGCGCCCGTGTTATAACTATTTTTGCCCCATACAGGTGGATAAACATATCCCGTGCTGTCAGGTAACAATAAGCCCCGGCCATTTTTACCGTGACAAACCTGGCATTTATTTATATACACGATGCTCCCTTTTGAAGTATCTGCTGCTCTTACAAGAAAGGGTAATTCCTCTATGCCTGAGCCAGGAACTTTCCCGCTGTTTTTAATATTGCTGCCGACCCATTTTAGGTATGCAACAAAAGCTTTTATTTCCCTACCATTACTATCTATGATATGGCCATTCATACTCCTTTCAAAACAGTCTTGAACTTTCTTCTCTATGGATTCGATTGAACCGCTTCTTTCCTTGAAACGCGGATACCCGGTTGCAACCATTGAAAAGTTATTTCCATACATTTTTCTCCCCGCGTCCAGGTGACAATTCTGGCAATTCATTCCATTGCTGACTTTTGCCAACGTACCATTTGGGCCAAAGTAAAATGAAGTTTTGGCGATAAGCGAATCGCCATATTTTATTAGCTCACCTTCCGGCGTAGCTGGTATTGCGGAAGAATCAGGAGCAGTCCATCCAGCGGTCTTCGTTTCTAAAATCTTTTCCTCACCAATAATTTTTTTCTTCCCGGCCTTGTACTCAACAAATAAGGCTAATGCAATGACGATAACCACAAGAAGAATAATAATAAAAATTCGCTTCATTCTGATTTCGTTTTATCGCAGGCAACAAAATTCATTCATCATGTAAAAATGAAGTTACAATATTCCTTTACTGCACAATATATCAACCTGCAAAACAGTAGCCGCATCCATGCTCTTGAGCTCTGCCGACGGCCCAAACGCCGGATGGTACGATCTTGATACCAGGCAAAATGCCGGCAACCCAATCCTTTTTTACTTCAGCAGCATCTTTATTCATGCTTTGCGCGGCAACTGCACTGTATACGGTTAGCGCCATATCGCAAACACAAAACATTACACCGCTGTCCTGCAATTCATTTATGCCGATGGCTACTTCACCAATGCCAGGCACTTTAAAATCTCCCGGCTTTGGTTGCCAGAACATATTACGGGTAGCAGGAGCTTTGGTTCCTTCATCATCGATTTTAAATAGCTCACCAAATTTGTATTTTTCCCAAAGGCGATTTTCCATGGCATAGGGAATTCCGGCATGCCTTAAAACGACTACCACGTTGCTGTCTTTCTCAGGAGTGCCTGTTTTTGCATTTGTTAATAGGAATACCCGTGACCAGGCAAACGGACTTATTCCCTTTGGTTCGGGAACATCATACACTATTTTATGCTTCCCATTTAACTTATTGAACCAGGCATCAGGATCATCATCGTTCAAAGTGTATGGCATTGACGATGCAGATAGTGGAATGGATGACGAGAGCATACTTAAGCTTACCGCCGCCGCGCCGGTAGCAACCTGTTTCAAAAAATCACGACGTTCACTTACTGTTTTTGAATTGTTCTTTTTCATGACTGTAATATTTAAGGTTTAGTTTATAGAAAAATACCTGTAACAGAAAAATTATTCTATTCAATTTAATAACCAGGGTGTAATTATCAGATCAGGATGTAGATCAAAGGGTCGGTTGCTACAAAGCAAATACAGGAGAAAATTACAAAGAATTATAAGTTGATACAAATTTAAAACGAAGTCTTTTGCGAGACTTCGTTTTGTAAAATATTATAGCTGGGTCATATTATTTTGAATCATTTTTCGTTTTTTCATCAGCCATTTTTCGGAGCGCCGTAATAGCACTGTTGTTAAGTGGATACTTCTCTAATGCCATTGAGTAATATTTTTTAGCATTTTCTGTGTCGCCGATGGTTACATAATATTCCCCCATTGAATCATATGGATTGGTACCCCCGGGATATAGTTGAATATATTTTTCAAAGTTCTTTTTTGCCATATCATTGTCTTTTTTATTCTGCAAATAATAATAACCTAGAATATTATACATTGCCGGGCTATTGGGGAATTGCTTAATGTAGTCCTGGGCTGCCGTAAAACTTTCCTCTGGTGTGTCGCGGGTTACTACATAAAAGTGAGCAAGCATTTCTCCATCAGGGAACATGGAATGGAGCTTCGACCAAATTTCTTTTCTTTGTACGGCAGTTTTAGTTGAATCTATGAGAGATGCAAAAAGTTTTTCGCCATCTGTTTTATTAGCCGCACTTTTCTGTGCTCTTTCCGCATAAGCGTTTCTGGTAGCCCCGCGGTTGAGATTAGTCATAAATACCAGCGGTATCGTAAAATCGGGGTCCAGTTTGAGGGCCGCCGAGAAATCCGAATAAGATAATTCAAGTTCTATGTTCATCATATGATGAGCACCACTTAGAGCCAGTTCCTTTGCCTCAGCGGAACTGGTTGTCCATGTCATTTTTTTATCCTGTGCCATACACTGGTAAGTAAATAAAGCAAGCGAAACAATAGCCGTAAAACAAGTTATAATTCTTCTCATGTGAAATAGTTTAAAATGATTAAAAAATAGTGAATATTAGCTGGGTATGTCGAAACAAGGGGATTTCGATTTACTTAATTTTTACTCAAACAAAGAATAAAGTTTATTTGCGGAAAGATGCGTTCATTTATAAAATGAAATCTCAATTATCTCTTTCCCGCAATAAGACAGAACTTATTCATGAAAAATAAGGACCATTTTTTTTCATTACAGATAGGTTAATAACTCAAAAGGAAAAGTTTAAAAAAAATCAGTATTCCTGCAACTCTTTTTACACATGCACGTATTACCTTTTATAAATTTTATTATAGGATATAAGAAATGGTTTTTATCCTTTTATGATTTTAGGTCAAATGATGTTATTTTTAAAGAGCCGGTTTTGTAAAATGAAATTTTTTAACCCTTGAATTGAGTTTTGGAGAAAACCACTACAATAATAAACGGTTGCAGAGAAAATACTCATAAATATCAAAAGATACTTTATGAGAAATACCATGCATTTGCTTTAAAAATTGTGTTTCGTTATATCTATAATTATGAGGAAGCAATAGAGGTTGCCAATGATGGATTTGTAAAGTTCTTTTTAGGTATTGATAAGTTCAGGTGCGAAAATGAGGTGGATATTGAAAAGATGCTAGCAGGCTGGATCAAAAGAATTATGGTAAATACATCAATTGATCTTTTAAGAAAAAAAATGTTGTTACCTGAAATTGGCGGCATCCCCGATTATGTATGGGATATTAAAGACAAAAGTGCTTCGGCAGACCAAATGATCATTTACAAAGATCTTATAATACTTGTAAAAAAACTGCCGCCGACTTACAGAATTGTTTTCAATATGCATGTAATAGATGGTTATACTCATATTGAAATTGCCGATGCTTTAAAAATTCCGGTTGGCACATCAAAGTCGAATTTATTGAGAGCAAAAGCATTAATGATAAAATATCTAAATCAAAAGGAAGAGCTTACAGAATGCAGCATTTAGAAAACGATATGGACGATCTCTTTCAAAGAGCAGCGGAAAATTACCCTCTTAAAAAAGGTAGTGACGACTGGGAAAGTGTTGCCAAAAGAATTGCCGATAATACAAAACCCGCGGAAGTAATTCCGGTGCAACCTAATAAGAAAAATAAAAAATTTCTCATGCTTGCATTATTACTGCTTCTTATTTGTGGTAGCTGGATTACTTACATACTATTGAATAATGAATTATCACCGGTACGTAACACCAGCGTTTTATCAGAACAGCCGGACCAAACTACAGGCCGTACCGGAAGCAAATCAAGCGATGCAGAAGTTACTGATGATGCAAATGCTTTAAAACCTGCAAATCAAAACCGGAGTAATAATACCGGCACACAAAAGAGTAGCGTTACTACATCAACTAATAATTTATTAAAAAGAAATGCAGGCCAGGGGAATTTTTATGTTGGATCAAATATTGAAAAATCAAAGAATCCAAAGTCAAAGCATAGTCGTCCCGCGGAAGAAAATTATAACACGGATAATTATTCCGAACAACCAATAATAAAAGATAATACAGGTAACGAAGAGGTAACAAACATCCCTGGTAATGATGACAGCATCACGAAAAAAAATATATCTGGTAATTTGGAATCGCAGGAATCAGAAAAGATAAATAATGATACACAAGCTGGCAAAACCAAAAAAAAAGCAGCAACAATTTCACAAAAGAAAAAAGGCATGTACATGGGTCTATTTGCAGGCCCCGACTTCAGCCGGGTTAAAGAAAAATCATTTGGCAATTCCGGCTTTGACGCAGGTCTTCTCCTGGGATTCAGGTTAAACAGCCGTTTGTCTTTTGAGTCAGGAATATTTTGGAACAAAAAATATTACAGCAGCGAAGGAAGCAATTTTAGTATGGACAAAGTAGGCACCACTATGCCGACCGGTATGATAATAGATAACCTTAAGAGTAAATCTTCTGTAATAGAAATTCCTTTGAAAGTTAAATACGATTTTTCGGCCAAAAAAAATTCAGGTCTTTTTGTTGCAGGCGGTGTGTCATCATATATAATGATGAAGGAAAGGAACATGTACTCCGTCATATATAACGGCACACAGCAAAAAATGGAAGGTGTATATGAGAAGAAGGATTACGGCATTCCTGCTGTCGCCAATCTCAGCTTTGGATATGAACATAATGTTTCCCGGAATATTAATATAAGAATAGAACCATATCTTAAAATCCCTTTACAGGGGATGGGTGTAGGTAGTTTGCCGGTTACCAGCGCAGGTTTACATGTTGGCATTACCGGTAAATTGAAATAATAATCTATTTATTGAAATTTTAAAAAATCTTTTGAAGGGTAATGGGAGAGGTATATACTGTTGCGATTGTTTACCCAAAACAACCAGGCATTAAATTAATTTTCAATCATATAAAAACAACAAAATAAAAAAGGTCAATTTATTTAAAGTAACAATGGCATTCGCCACATTATTTGCTCTGGGATCCTGTAATAAAAACGGCGATAAGAGCATTACACAGCCTGGCCAGCCGAAGGTTGTAATGGAAGAAATGATGTCAGAAAACGGCAACAACCCAGATGAAGCATCGATAAGCGAATTTTCGGCAACTTCAAATTCAGAATTAGACAATCCCGTTAGAGCAGGCAGAAACAGGGGCCATTATTTATGTACCGAAAGTAATGCTTCAGGCACGAATGAAATCCTGGTATACGAAATAAAAAATAATGGCTCTCTTCAGGCTAAAGGTACTATCGCATCAGGTGGTGCAGGCAGTGGAGCAGGTTTAGGTTCCCAAGGCGCTTTGGTTTTAGATAAAAATCACGAATGGCTCTTTGCTGTAAATGCAGGTAGCAATTCTGTTTCTTCTTTTAAAGTTCATAATGATGGGAGCCTCACATTAGCACATACAGAAAATACCCGTGGAACAACACCGGTAAGTGTAACGGTTCATGGAAATTTCTTGTATGTATTGAACCGTGGCAGTGATAATATACATGGCTTCAGGATCGACGGAGACTGTAAGTTCACTCATATTGAAGGATCAACTCAGCCATTAAGCGCAACCGCTGTTGATGCACCGCAAATTTCATTTTCACCTAATGGAGACTTTGTAATCGTCACTGAAAAAGCAACAAATATTATTGGGACATTCAGGATTAAAAACAATGGCTCCGCAAGTAGTGGAAATTTTACGCCATCTGTAGGACCAACACCCTTTGGTTTTGATTTTTCAAGAGGCCGGTTTATGATTGTTTCAAATGCCGCGGGAGGTGCTGCAGGTGCCAGTTCAGCAACATCGTATACTATTGGTAACAATGGCATACCTGATGATGTAAATGGAGCCGTGCCTAATTTTGAGGCAGCACCATGCTGGTTTGCTGTTGCAAAATATGGAAGGTTTGCCTATACCACTAACACTGCAACCAATAATATTTCTTCATATTATATAGCACCATGGGGCGGTTTATACTTAGTGCAAAAAGAAGCTGCAACAACAGATAATGGCCCGGTAGATATTGTAGTGGGCCGCAAACAATTATTTTGTGTATGACCTTAACGGAAAGGCAGGAACAATTGGAGAATATCACAGAACATTCTTTGGAGGCCTTGCATTGATGGGAACAGAATCAGGTTTGCCCGCACCAACTACTGGACTTGCTACATACTAAATATTGATCGGGACAATAAAGAAGGTCTTAAACACCTTCTTTGTTTTTAAACATTCTTTTAAAATAAAAATGAAGATTTTCAATATCTCCATTTATTAAATTATTT
>JBKJRY010000093.1:0-6208 GCA_046593045.1 Chitinophagaceae bacterium
AATATGAGTATGGCCAGGGTATTGGTGGGGCCAAACCCTTAACGGCAGCAAGCGCCCAGCAAACAGCCCGTATGAGCTGGGGGGCAAAACTCGATGGATCTCAAGTGATACAGTTCGACGGAAATTCATATCCATACTCAGCCGTAAAGGATAATATTAAAAATTTCTACCGTGCAGGACCTTCCTTTACAAACACGGTTTCTGTGTCAAAGGGCGGAGATAATGGTTCTTTCCGCCTCTCAATTTCAAACCTTGACAATAATTCAATTTTACGCAACAGCGGACTCAACAGAAATACGGTAAATCTGAACATCCAACAGAACATTACCGATAAGCTTTCCGTAAGTTTGGTTGCCAATTATATAGATCAGTTAAACAAAAACGTGCCTTATTTAAGTGATGGCCCGTTAAATGCAAATAATGGTTTGTTTCTATCAACTAATATAGGTCAGAGCATATTAGCGCCGGGCTATGATCCTGTTACAGGCTATGAAACCCAGTTTAGCGATGATGAATATGTATCTAATCCATGGTTCGTCGTAAACCAGTTAAGGAACGATCTTGGTAGAAAAAGATTGATCACATCGGGAACCGTAAAGTACAATTTCACTAAATGGTTGTATGCGCAGGGAAGGTTTGGATACGACCTGGAAAATGACCGGTCATTCTCCGTTACTCCATGGGGTACAGCTTATTCAACTGATAGAAAAGGAGGTTTAAACGGTTTAGGCAGGTCAGAAAGGTTTGAGCTGAACACAGATGCGTTGATAGGTGCCAGCCATAAACTTACACAGGATATAAACCTTGACGCGGCTATTGGAGCTAATCTCAGAAAAAATCAATACGAGGGCGTATCGGTAGGTGGTAGCCCTTTCATTCTGCCTTATCTCTACACACCAGGCAATGTGACAAACATTAACAGGGGTTATGGATTCAGTAAATCGGAGGTACACTCCGCCTATTACACAGTGGATTTTTCTTATAAGAACTTTCTCACCTTAGGTACAACGGGAAGGTATGATGCCTATTCAACCTTGCCAGAAAATAATAACACCTCCTTTGTTCCATCAGTATCGGCAAGTTTCATTTTCTCTGAGCTTACAAATATAAACGGCCTTAGTTTTGGAAAGCTTAGGGCATCCTATGCGGAAACAAGTAACGAGTTAACAACACCTTATCAAACTGATATCTATTATTCCCTGGCGAATTCGTACAATGGCTTGCCAGTGGGCAGTTTCAGCACTTCTTTACCAAGCGGTTTGTTGAAGCCATTTACAACTTCAGAGCTTGAATTCGGAACTGATCTCAGGTTTTTTAACAGCCGGTTGACACTGGATGTAGCCTACTACACTAAAAAGACCAAAAACGAAATCATGCCAGCATCTTTCAGTATAGCTACGGGGTATACCAGCGGCTATGTACCCACAGGTTCCACCGAGAATAAGGGTCTTGAAGTTCAAATAGGCGCAACCCCTGTTAGCACAAAGAACTTTGTGTGGACATCCACTTTTAACTTCACCACGGTAAAGAATAAAGTACTTGCCACAGGACCGACAAGCGCTAATCTCAACTTAGGACAAAACCGGGCTACACTTGGTAACGCGATTACCGCTTATGTGGTTGGGCTTTCAGGTCCGCAGATTGTGGCATACGATTACCTTCGCGACAGCAAGGGAGAAATCGTTGTAAACGGATCAGGCTATCCCTTAAGAGGTGATTTCATCCCAATGGGTTCAGTGCTTCCAAAAGTATATGGTGGTTGGAACAACTCTTTTACAGTAAAAGACTTCAATTTCTCCTTCCTTGTTGATTACAATTATGGTAATAAAATTCTATCAGCTACGAGTTACTATTCTATAGTAAGGGGATTAAACAAAATGACCCTGGAAGGACGTGATGGAATTACAGTAGGTGTTGATGAAAATGGAAGTCCCAATACCGTTGTTGCAGATGCAAAAGGATATTATACTGCTTTAGCACAAAATGTGACCAGTACTCACGTATTAAGTGGTGATTTCATAAAATTGCGCCAGGTTACTCTCGGGTACACATTACCTGCATCTGTGATGCAAAATGTGCCTTTAATTCGGTCAGTACAACTTTCATTGGTAGGAAGAAACCTGCTAACAATAATGAAGAAAAGCGACAATATCGATCCTGAATCATCTTTTGGTTCTACAATATCATATCTCGGCATTGAAGGAACAAGCCTTCCTACAACCAGGTCTTATGGTATAAACGTGAATGTTAAGTTTAAATAATAATTTGATTTTGAATAGCAATAATTCTAAAATAATTAATATGAAAAGGAAATTCCCTTATTTAATATTGGCTGCTTTTATTTTGAGTACGAGCAGTTGTACTAAGGATTTTAAAGAGATTAATACAGATCCCACACGGTCCACACCGGCAAGTTTTGACGCGAATTATTTTCTTTCGAATGCGCAAAATACCTATAAAGAAGGAATGGCAGGCTATTCAGGACCCATTCTGTTTCAAAGTGGCTGGGTTCAGATATTGGCATCCACCTCATCGGGCGGCGCCAACTATTACAGCAATATGGATAAGTATGTTGCCTCCACGAATACGCTGAATTATACCCAATCCAGTTGGAACAATGGTTACAGGGCAGCAGGTCTTGCCAACGAAATTGTCAAAAATTTTGCAGGCGATCCTGATAAGGTAAATGTAGTAGCCGTTGCTAATATAATGAAAGTGCTCAGCCTGCATTATGTCAGCGATGTATATGGTGATGGTCCTTATTCTGAAGCAATAATGGGAGCTGATGGGATATCGCTGCCTGCTTATGATAAGCAGCAGAATATGTATGCCTCAATGCTTTCGGACCTTGAATCTGCGCTCTCAAGTATCGATCTTTCAAAGCCGGGGCCTACTTCAGACGTTTTTTCTACAGCTGGAGATATGGGCAAATGGAAAAAATTAGGGTATTCACTTATGCTTCGGATGGCAATGCGCCTCACCAAAAAAGATGCAGCTACAGCAAAAACGTGGGCTGAGAAAGCTTATGCAGGTGGCACACTTGCCAGCCTGTCAGATGATGTGTATATAAAAGGTGATAACGCAAACGGCTACTCTAATCCTAACGCAAGAGCATTAATTACACCGGCAGACTATTACGAGGTAAGATGGAGCAAAACTTTCATTGATTACCTAAAAGCGGCTGATGATCCAAGATTAAGCGCTATTGCCGAAGTATCTCAGGACGGGCTTGCCGCAAATCAAAATAGTTCACTTGCGGGAGATAATACTGCCGCTAAGCAAATGGGTTTGCCAAATGGCTGGGATCTAAATGGCGGAGCAACAGACATCTCAAATTCACCGGGTTATCCCGGCGGTACAGGCTCCGGCGGTGATCTTACGCCAATAGGCAAATACTCCAGGCCAAGAACTTCAGTGTACACTGACAGAAATACACCCGTTTCTATTATAACTTCGGCTGAATCAGAATTATTACTCGCTGAAGCTGCAGCCAGGGGCTGGAGTGTAGGCGCTTCTGCATCTGTTCATTCTGCGAATGGTGTATCCTTAGCGCTTCAGTCCTTAAGCAATATAAACCCTGATGCCGCCATCAGTGCATCTGTTGCTGATGTTTATGCTGCTTCGCATCCTTTGGATGTTTCCTCAATGGATGCTTCATTAAAGATGATCAATGAACAATATTGGGCTACTACCGGAGCTCTTATGAATTTTGCAGAAGCATGGAGCAACTGGAGGAGATCGGGTTATCCTGTACTAACACCAGTTAATTATGTTGGGAATTTTTCAGGTGGTACCATTCCAAGGAGACAGTTATACCCAACCGATGAAGCTTCAGTAAATCCGGTAAATTATCAGTCCGGCGTTAGCGGCTTAAGCAATGGCGATAACTGGGCCTCGAGGGTTTGGTGGGATAGTAATTAATTAATAAAATTTAAAATAAATTTTAAATAAGAAGACCTAAGCCGTCTAAATACCAGAATAATTATATGCCAGGTAAAAACTACCTGGCATATTTTTTTCAGGGCATGGGGTGTTTAAATTATAATTGCAGGATCTGCTTATTTGTTGAAGAGATAGCATCATATTATAATTACCGCTTTTGTATGGCACGAAAATAACGCAATCGTTTGCTGTTGCAACTAACATGGATGTTTGTAAAAAAAGAGCGTACTTCATAAAGAATCAATTTTTTGCCTTGAGCAAATCTTTATCACCGAATGATAGTTTACAGCAATACCACATACATGAAAAAGTTATTGATAACGGTTCCTTTGATTTTATTATCATACATTTTTTGCATAGCTCAGCAGAAAGCTACAGTTAAGGAATACAATAAGACTTTTACAACTTATCCTTTTTCTGACCCGAATCCCATTCCGCAAATGGGAAAGATCTATCCATATTTCCGCTTTGATGGATATACGGATAAGCCGGTTCAAAAAGAATGGAAAATTGTTGAACTGGAAAATGATTACCTGAAAGTAATGGTCATGCCGGAGATCGGCGGTAAAATATGGGCAGCTATTGAAAAGTCAACCGGTAAATCATTTATTTATTATAATCATGTGGTCAAGTTCCGTGATGTTGCCATGCGCGGCCCATGGACAAGTGGCGGTATTGAACCCAATTATGGCATTATCGGGCATACGCCCAATTGCGCCACGCCTGTTGATTACATGACCATATCGAGACCAGATGGAAGTGTGAGTTGTATAGTTGGCGTATTGGATCTTCTTACAAGAACTTCTTGGAAAATAGATATCAATCTTGCAAAGGACAAAGCCTATTTCACTACTTCATCTTTCTGGTATAACGCTTCACCATTTGAACAACCTTATTATACATGGATGAACACAGGTATAAAAGCAAGGGACGATTTACAATTCGTTTATCCCGGAACAAAATATCTGGGCCACGAAGGTGAGTACAGTGACTGGCCCATCAATAAAAAGAATGGTAAAGATATTTCGTGGTACAGGAACAATGATTTTGGGGGCTATAAATCATATCATGTATTTGGAAAATATACTGACTTCTTCGGAGGCTATTGGCATAACGATGATTTTGGAATGGGTCGGTATAGCAACCACGATGCTAAACCCGGAAAAAAATTATGGATATGGGGATTGTCACAGCAAGGAATGATCTGGGAAAAATTGCTCTCCGATACTGATGGTCAATATGTGGAAGTTCAAAGCGGCAGGTTATTTAACCAGGCTGCTTCGGGAAGCACACTTACTCCATTTAAGCATATAGGTTTTACGCCCCACAGCACCGACGTATGGACGGAATACTGGTTCCCTGTTGTAAAAACAAAAGGCTTCGTTGCGGCGAATAATTATGGCGCGCTAAATATCATAAAAGAAAATGGCTGGCTGAAAATTTACTTCTCGCCTCTGCAGGAGATACAGGATGAATTAAAAATAACGAGTGCTGAAAGTGTACTTTACTCCAGGAAATTAAATCTTAAAACCCTGCAGCTTTTTAAAGATTCAATTCGATTGAATGTAAATGAAGATAACTTTGTGGCTACTTTGGGTGAGACCAAACTCCGGTATGATGCCTCGCCAACTGCCAATGTACTTAGCCGCCCCGTGGATACTCCCGCCGACTTTGATTGGAATACTGCTTTTGGCTTATACCTGCAGGGAAAAGAAAATATGCGTGAGCGGGACTATGTAGGGGCAGAAGAAAAATTAAAAGCTGCCATTCAAAAAGACTCCAATTACCTGCCTGCGTTGGTTGATTACTCCGCGCTGCTTTATCGTAATCAAAATTATATTGAAGCACTTGCAATGAGTAAGAGAGCCCTGTCTATTGATACATATGATGGCGCTGCCAATTATTATTATGGAATTATCAATAGCAGGTTAGGAAACATTACAGATGCAAAAGATGGGTTTGATATTGCTTCCTTAGGTACCGAATACCGGAGCGCTGCTTATACCGAATTATCGAAATTATATTTCAAAGAAAAAAATTATAGTAAGGCTATTGAGTATGCAGATAAAAGTATTGACTTCAATCGTTATGCGGTAGAAGCATATCAATTGCTTGCGGTTCTTTACCGTTTGCAAAATAATTTGGGGGAAGCTGCTAAAACTATTGATACAATTTTAGCTTTCGATCCGCTCAATCATTTCGCATCATTTGAAAAATATTTAAATAATAACACCAGCGGGAATAAAAATCATTTTTTATCAACAAT
>JBKJRY010000065.1:0-10225 GCA_046593045.1 Chitinophagaceae bacterium
CTACCGGTTCAATCGCAGAAGGTTTGGAACCAGTAGCTTTCATAAACTAATCGTAACCATGATGCAAACAAAACCGTTATTTTTAAAACAGTTCACGACTTAAAAGACTAATTCTATTAATTTATTACAGTCACTTAGAGAAAATACTCGCTCTTCAGGTTCCTGCGTAAGAAGTAATGTAACTAAAAAAATGTTATCTGTTTACTGACAAATCAGCAAAACCTAATTTTAGAAATTCTTCAGGAATGTCCATTTATGGATAATAATTCCTCCTGCATCTTATAGGAAAATAAATCATGAAATTACTAGAAGCTGTTTGAGTTAATTAATATTTTTACCAGTTGAACATTTTTCGAGGAGAAATTTCATGATAACTACAACTTTTCTGTTTCTTCCAATATGAGGACAGCTGGTATCTCGTTCATAAGGATTTTAAAATAATTAACTCAAACAGCTTCTTAATCTTTTTAACAGGTATGTATAAATAATAGTGGTGGTTTTTCAATAGAGTTCAAGGTGCCCTTCGGGGCATTTTGAATTTATAGGATGATAATAAAAATCTAGAAAAAGTAATGAGTACATATTAAGTTTATGAGCAATCTCAACTTAATCGCAAGACCTTGGAATATCTTTGGGAAAAATTATTTTTTCTTGTAGTCACCACGTTTCCATGCTTTAATAAACTCAGCCCAGGCCATAGGGTTAAAAATATTTTGTGGAGGCAACTGTCCTGCAGAATAATATTTTTGGGCACTTTGTTTTAGGAAATAGTTTGAAGCTTCCGTGCCATCCCGTGGATAAACAGCCATCAAAGCTCTTCTGTTACTTTCGGAAACATTTTGTCGGGCAATTTCCTGCTGGTCATCTGGTACTTGGATGTTAGCAAAATCACGTTCAAATTCTGCCCGTGAGGGAAGCTTTTTTATAATAGTAGCTGGCAGGTAAATAGTATCTTCTATCATCAGCTGAATCATACTTTGCTGGTTGCCATCAAGATCTTTTGGAATAGTTACTAATTTTGGTTTATAACCCACACTGGTAAATTCCACCTTATCTCCTTTTAAAACAACAATCGAAAAAACGCCTTGTTCATTTGTGATTGTACCACGATTTTGACCCGATAAAACAATGCTTACTGAAGGCAATGCCTTGAGGCTATCAGCAGACATGACAACTCCATATAATTGAACAACGGAATCTTTATAAGTTTCAAATTGTGCATTGGCTGCTGCAGGAATGAAAAACGATAGGAATAAAATGTAGTGTATAGATTTTTTCATAACCCCAACCCCTGAAGGGGTAATTTATTTAAAAGTATATTAAATTTAATTAAACTCCTGTTACCCCCCTTCAGGAGAAAAGGGGTTTATTTTGAACAAAGTAAGGGTATCAATGTTTAAATTTGCAGATACAAATAGTTTTTAACAAAAAATTGAACCATGACAGAGAAAGAGATTCTGAGAGCGCTTGAAAATGTACAGGAACCTGATCTTGGAAAAGACCTGGTAACATTAAATATGGTTAAGGATATAAAAATTGAGACGAATAACGTTTCTTTCACGGTAGTGCTTACTACTCCAGCTTGTCCGCTTAAAGATCTTATTAAGAATGCCTGTATAAATGCAGTTCAATTGCTTGTAAATAAAGAAGCCGTTGTTACTGTAAACTTCACAAGTAATACTACCTCACTAAGGAAAGATAATAATGTGCTGAGTGGCGTAAAAAATATTATTGCCGTTGTAAGTGGAAAAGGTGGAGTAGGAAAAAGTACTGTTGCTTCTAATCTTGCACTAGCCATCGCAGAAAGCGGAGCCAAAGTAGGATTGATGGATGCTGATATTTATGGGCCGAGTGTTCACATTATGTTTGGAGTGAGAGGTGAAAGGCCGGTGATGAAAGATGTGGATGGTAAAGGGAAGATTGTTCCCTTAGAAAGATATGGAATCAAGTTAATGAGTATTGGTTTATTAGTTGATGAAAAGCAGGCGGTGGTATGGCGCGGACCAATGGTAAGTAGTGCTATAAGGCAATTTGTAACCGATGTTGATTGGGGTGACCTGGATTATTTAATAATTGATATGCCACCGGGCACCGGGGATATCCATTTGACAATTGTACAAACAGTCCCTGTAACAGGTGTCATTGTTGTAACCACCCCACAACTTGTTGCACTTGCGGATGCCAAAAAAGGTATTGCAATGTTCAACCAGGCACAATTGAAAGTGCCCGTGATAGGGCTGGTTGAAAACATGAGTTATTTTACTCCAGCAGAATTACCAGGAAATAAATATTTCATTTTTGGTAAAAGCGGTGGTAAAAATCTTGCAGATGAATTTGATATTCCTTTCCTCGGTGAAATACCACTGGTACAATCGATTCGTGAAGGTGGCGATATAGGCATACCCGTTATGATGAGTGATGATGAAATTTCTAAAAAAGCTTTTATTGAATTTAGTGATAATGCTATAAGGGGCATTGCGATGCGTAATGCCCAATTACCCGCGACGGAAGTTACAGAAGTACTTGAGTATAGTTAAGCTTATTTTAATAATCTTATTAAGCTATCTTATAAAAATAACTCACCAGGTCTTCATCATATCTTTCCTGTTTTTCCAGAGTGAAATCTTTTATTTCCGGCGCAGGAATCCCATTTTCAATTATTAATTTTTCATTGGTGATTACTCTGGCTTCATCCCATAAACCGCTATCGATAAAGGATTGTAGTGTTTTTGCACCACCTTCAACTAAAATACTTTGAATATTTATTTCAAAAAGTGAATGAAGTATTTGATCGATTAAATTTTCATTTTCCCGGGAAGAACTCGTTTTGTGGCCAATCTTAATAAGGTGCAGGTTATCATCAATAGCATCTTTTGCCAAGTTGTAAATTATTGTCCCGGCATCTTTATTAAAAATTTTTGAAGATGATGGCAATCGCAGTTCTTTATCTATAAGAATTCTTACAGGATTTTTTCCATTCCATAAACGTGTTGTTAATAAAGGATCATCATTGATAGCCGTGTTCGTTCCAATCAAAATGGCCGCTTCCTCGCTTCGCCATTTATGCACAAGCCTGTTAGTATAATTATTACTTATAAAAGTTCTTTTGTTGGTTACTCCGATTTTAGCATTAGCACTCTGTGCCCATTTTAAAATAATGTATGGCCTGAAGCTTTCATGAAAAGTGAAAAACCGTTTATTCAGATCGACACATTCATTTTTTAAAACCTCAGAAATAACTTCAATGCCTGCATTTTTTAATTTTTCAATTCCTTTACCTGCTACTTCCTTAAAAAGATCTTTACACCCAATTACAACTTTCTTTATGTTGTTTTCAATAACCAGGTCAGTACAGGGAGGAGTCTTACCAAAATGTGAGCATGGTTCAAGCGACACAAATAAAGTGCTTTGCGGAATCAATGCTTTATTTTCATCTGCTACACTTTTTATACAATTTACTTCAGCATGCGCCTGTCCATATTTTTTATGAAATCCCTCGCCAATTATTTTATTATCATAGACCAGCACCGCTCCTACCATTGGATTGGGTGCAACATTACCTGCTCCTGACTTTGCAAGTTGAATGCACCTCTGCATATATTGTTCTTCAGTATTCAATGCTTAAGACTTAAAAGTTATTAGTTCACAAAATAATTAAGTTTGCGCTAATGACAACAGAGCAGTTTTACAATCACTTTCTAAATAAGCTTCAAACTATATATGAAGAAAGGGAAGCCATAAATATTTCTGATTGGGTTTTTGAGGAAGTAACTCATTTCAAAAAATGGGAGAGGAGAAGAAGTTTAATTGAGATAAACCAGGCGCACGTATCGCAATTGGAGCTATACCTGGATGAATTTATACAGCATAAGCCTGTTCAATATGTTTTAGGTCATACATGGTTTTATAAAAGAAAATTTTTGGTGGATGAAAACGTGCTAATTCCCCGGCCGGAAACTGAAGAACTTGTAAGATATATTGTTGATGATGTGAAGAAATTGCATCCGTCAGAGCTGCAACAAACACCGGGGATTTTGGATATTGGCTCCGGTAGCGGCTGTATTGCAATTTCAATCAAAAAAGAATTGCAGAAGTTTGACGTAACCGCTACTGATGTGAGTGAACGAGCGTTATTCGTTGCCAAAAAAAACGGCGAAGAATTGAAAGCAGACATTCAATATCTACATGCCGATTTTCTTGATGAAACAAAATGGAATCTATTTGGTACGTATGACATATTAGTGAGTAACCCTCCTTATATTCCTCAAAAGGAAAAGGCTATCTTATCAAAGAACGTAACTGACTTCGAGCCGGGGATTGCGCTGTTTGTTCCAGATATTGATCCATTTATTTTTTATAAAAAAATAGCAAAATTCGCAAGCTCGCATTTAAAGCCGTCAGGGAAAATTTATGTTGAAATACATGAAAATTTTGCAAATGAAGTGGTTCAGATTTTTACAGCTTTCAACTTCGACTCAGAAGTCAAAAAAGATATCTATGGAAAAGAGAGAATGATAAAAGCTTACTAAAAGTTAAAAGTTATTTTAATTAGGGGATTCAGATTAGGCCTATTATACTGGACAAATATTTACTTCACGCCGCTTACTGAAGCAGATGTTGTGGCGCCTAATTTTTTGGCAACCTGCATTACTCTTACTATATCCCCCCAGCTTACAAGTGAATCAGCGTTAATAACAACCGCCGGTTTTATACTATCGCCTACGTGTAGTTGCTTTTGCAAAGAAATCTCAAGGGAATCAAAAATTATTTTTTTCTGCCCGAGATAAATATCACGGTTTTTGTCAATGCTTACTATAACACTCTGCTTCGCTTTTGTGTCGCTTGAAGCACGTGGGTTATTCATTTTTATTACATTAGGATTAGCTAATGTTGAAATAATAAGAAAGAAGAACATCAGGATAAATAATATATCGTTCAATGGGCCCGTATCCAGGTCAGCTTCTTCATTTTTGAATCTTCTTCTTATACTCATAATAAATTAACTATTCATCGATAATTAATGATCAATGTGTAGGTTCCTGCAAAATATCTGTGAATTCGGCACTCGCAATTTCCATTTTATTTTCGATGCGGTTTATTTGCGCGGCCAGGTAACTATAACCAATATACGCTAATATCCCAATGATCAGGCCTGTTGCAGAAGTAATCATTTTAATATAGATGCCATCAGCAATTGTGTTGGGTGTATATTCAGTGCTGGCTGCAATTCCTTTGAACAGGGCAAGCATTCCTATAATAGTTCCCAGGAAGCCAAACAAAGGCGCAATGCGGGCAACAATAGAAATTATTGAAAGATTCTTTTCAAGTTTATACAATTCAAGCACACCTACGTTTTCCATGCTTTTTTCAATGGCGTCCATAGGTTTTCCGATACGTTGTATGCCCTTATCAATAATACGGGCAACAGGGTTGCTGTTGTTTTTTGAAAAGCTCCTGGCCGCAGAAACATTGCCGCTCACAACGTGATCACGGATAATGCGCATGAAATTATCATCGATTTTAGCAGCTTTGTTTATGGCGATCAGCCTTTCAAAAAAAAAATACACCGCACCGACAAATAAAATAGCAAGAGGAATCATGATAACGCCTCCGCTTACCAGCACTTCCCATAAATTCTGAACTTTGGGAGCGGCGTTGACGGCGGTGCTATCCGCCTGCAGAAAAAATAAATCCATTTAATGAGTATTTGAACAAATGTAAAAAGTAATTTGATAAATGGTTGCCACCTTGAATTTGTGACCAAAACTTTAACTTAAATGTTAAATCAAATTGAATCATGAATGAGCACTCTTCTATTAACTTTCTTGTTCCCAGATCATACTTAGGTGCACAAGAGTTTCTGCAGACTTTGCCATATCTTTTACTCCAATCCATTCTAATTTCGAGTGTATACCCTGCATGCCTGTGAATATATTCGGGCATGGTAATCCCATATAGCTAAGCCTGCTGCCGTCAGTACCGCCACGAATACTTTCTGTAACCGGATCGAGTCCCGCACGCCTAATGGCCTCCGCGGCATAAACAACCACGTGCGGATTTTCAACCAGCGCCTGTTTCATGTTCCGGTATTGTTCTGTTATTGTAAATTCCATGGACGCTCCAAGGTAATGATCTATAATATCAGCCGCAATCTTTTCTAATCTTTTGCCGGATTCCTTTAAAGCATCTACATCAAAATCTCGTATAATAAATTCAAGAGTTGCCTTTTCAGCAATTCCTTCTAGGCGTACCGGGTGCACAAACCCTTCTTTTTCTTCAGTCGCTTCCGGTGCCCACTCACTGGTAGGAAGTGCATGTAATATTTCGCCCGCAACCTTAAGGGCATTTACCAGTTTGTTTTTAGCATATCCAGGGTGCGCAATTACACCATTGATAACAATTGTAGCTCCATCCGCATTGAAAGTTTCATCTTCGAGGCTCCCTGCTTCACCACCATCAAGTGTATAACCAAAATCAGCTCCTAATTTTTTTATGTCAAGTTTCGCAGTTCCTTTGCCAATTTCTTCGTCGGGAGTAAATAGAATTTTTATGGTCCCATGTTGTATAGAAGGATTATTGACTAAATATTCTGCCGCCTGCATAATGACCGCGATTCCACTTTTATCATCTGCGCCTAAAAGCGTATTACCGCTTGCAGTGATAATATCTTCTCCAATATGACTTCGCAAATAAGGATGCGAAATCGCTGATAAAATCTGTGATGGATCATCAGGAAGTATAATATCTTCTTCATCATAATTTTTATGCAGAATGGGTTTTACATTTGTTCCGCTGCAATCCGGGGCAGTATCCACGTGACTGCAAAAACAAATAACAGGAATATTTTTCTTTTTCGAATTGGAAGGAATTGTTGCATATACATAACCATACTCATCCATCTCAGCATCTGCTATTCCCATTTCTTTTAATTCAGCAGAAAGTAACCTGCTTAAATCTTTTTGTTTTTCAGTAGAGGGGTGTGAATTGCTTCGGGGATCACTTTGCGTATCAATTCTTACATAACGCATAAATCTTTTCGCTATAGCAGCTTTATTTATTTCTACTTCAGTCATAAATACTAATGCTTAAATTTTTTGAAAATTATTACTCAAAGGAACAAATAAATGAGATTAAATTTTTCTAAAAGAATATTAAACTTAATAATTAATTTTTATACGAAAGCTACAACATTAAATAGGGCTGATTTTCTTTCCCTACCGATGCGCCGTACCGATAATTTCTCCGGAGGTCAAGGGTGGTTTAGTTTTTCCAATACATAATAAACAATCGGGCAAAAAGTGGAATTCTTTAAGGTAAGCTGTGGTCTTTTTAAAAACACATCTTCATCAGTGTATGGAAACCGGTGGCAATCGCCGGGGCGGTTATCATAGATGCTACAATAATTATCTTCTCCAAGAAAAGGGCAGGGGGTGTTTCTCACTACATAATCCCCATCCTTATCAAGGTGTAAATAGGTTTCTATAAAATCGCCTTCTTTCATTTTCAGATGCTTTGAAATCCTTTTAATATCGGGGGTTTTAAAACGCGGTGAATAATTTTTGCAGCAATTGGCGCATTCGAGGCAGTTAATTTTTTCGAATGCTTCCTCGTGCAGGATGGGCAATGCTTTTAGCACTTTGTTCTTATCTGCCCGCTTCAAAAAATCCTTGTATTTTTTTTGATTTTGATTGGATTTTTTTTCCCAGTTATGCAACAAGTCTCCTTTCATTTTGTAAATATACACAGGGAGGATAACTTGTTATTTTCCTTTAATATTTTTCTCCTTTTTGCAACGTAACTTTGCGGCTCAATTCCATTAAATATCTGTGAAAGCGCTTCAAAAGTCAATTTGATTGAACAAAATTTGAATTAATATATGAATCTGTTTGAAAGGCAATCTGCTGAATTTGCAGAGAGGCATATAGGCCCCGATGAAAACGAAACAAGGCAAATGCTTTCGGAAATAGGAGTGGACTCCGTTGATGAACTTATCGATAAAACTGTTCCAAAAGGAATACGGCTTAATCAGCAGCCCGCTATTTCTCCACCAATGAGCGAGTTTGAATACCTGGCTGCGCTAAAGAATATAGCCAACCAGAATAAAGTGTACAAATCCTATATTGGCCAGGGCTATTATGATACAATTGTACCACCTGTTATTCTTAGAAATCTTTTTGAAAACCCGGGATGGTATACCCAGTACACACCTTACCAGGCAGAGATTGCACAGGGAAGATTAGAAAGCCTCCTGAATTTTCAGACAATGGTGAGTGATCTTACTTCCCTTCCCATTGCAAACGCCAGCCTTCTTGATGAGGGTACTGCCGCCGCTGAAGCAATGGCAATGCTTTTCAATCAAAAAAATAAAGATCACGATCACATAACTGCTCCCAAATTTTTTGTTGATGAAAAAATATTTGAGCAAACAAAAGCTGTTTTAGTAACAAGGGCGAAACCTGTAGGAATAGAGCTGGAATTTGGAGAATTTGATAAGGTTGTTCTTGATGAAAATTTTTTTGGAGCCATAGTTCAGTATCCTGATAGTGAGGGCAACATAAAAAATTACCGAACTTTTATTGAAGATGCGCATTCGGTAAATGCGCAAGTTGTTATGGCTACAGATTTATTGGCTCTCACTCTTTTAACTCCGCCCGGTGAATTAGGTGCAGATGTTGCAATAGGTTCTTCTCAGAGGTTTGGTGTACCGATGGGGTATGGCGGACCGCATGCAGCTTTCTTTGCAACAAAGGATGAATTCAAAAGAAATATTCCGGGAAGAATAATTGGTGTAAGTGTGGACGCACAGGGCAATCGCTGCCTGCGTATGGCTTTGCAAACAAGAGAGCAACATATTCGCCGTGAAAAAGCAACATCAAATATTTGTACTGCACAGGCATTGCTCGCCAACATGGCCGCGATGTATGCAGTGTATCATGGCGCTTCGGGGTTAACAAATATTGCAAGAAGAATTGCAATACTTACGCAGACGCTTGCGGCCGAATTATTGGAAGCAGGTTTTGAATTGAAACACGAAAACTTTTTTGATACAATTACCGTCATGGTAAATGATGCGTCCAAAATCAAAGAAATCTCTGAACAGGATGAAATGAATTTCCATTATCCTGCAGAAAATCTGGTTACTATTTCGCTTGATGAAACGACTTCTAAAAATGATGTGCTTGCAATAATAGATGTGTTCACTTCTTCGGCAGGTATTGATACTTCTGTTGCTTCTTTCGATAATGAAGCAGAGTTGGAAAACATTCCCGTGTTACTTACAAGGCTATCAGATTTTTTAACACATCCTGTTTTCAACAGCTATCGCAGCGAAACCGAAATGATGCGTTATTTAAAAGTATTGGAAAATAAAGACCTTTCACTAACTACTTCAATGATTGCATTGGGCTCGTGCACTATGAAGCTGAATGCAGCAGTTGAATTGATTCCTGTGAGCTGGGCGCATATCAGCAGGATACATCCTTTCGCTCCGGCTGATCAAACTAAAGGTTATCAATATATCATTAATGATCTCGAAAAACTTTTGTGTGCTATTACCGGTTTTAAAGCATGCAGCCTTCAGCCTAATAGTGGTGCCCAGGGAGAGTTTGCCGGTTTGCTAGCCATAAGAGGCTATCACGAAAGCAGGAATGATTTACATCGTAATGTGATGTTAATACCCATATCCGCGCACGGTACCAATCCCGCATCAGCGGTGATGGCAGGCTTTAAAGTAGTGGTTACAAAATGTGATGAGGAAGGAAATATAGACCTGAACGATTTAAAATTGCAGGCTGAAAAGGTTAAGGATTCTCTTGCGGGTTTAATGGTTACTTATCCATCAACACATGGCGTGTTTGAAGAAAATATTAAAGAGATATGCAGTATTGTTCATGAGCACGGCGGCCTTGTGTATATGGATGGTGCAAATATGAATGCCCAGGTAGGACTTACTTCGCCTGGCAATATAGGTGCTGACGTTTGTCATCTTAACCTACACAAAACATTTGCTATTCCGCATGGTGGCGGAGGTCCCGGCATGGGGCCTACTTGTGTAAATGACAAGCTTGTTCCGTTTTTACCCGGCAAAAACGGTGGCACTGGTGCAGTAAGTTCTGCCAAGTATGGTTCAGCAAGCATACTTCTTATCAGCTATGCATATATTAAACTTCTTGGTGAGGAAGGCGTTCGTAAGGCAACTGAATATGCATTTTTGAATGCGAATTAC
>JBKJRY010000155.1:0-7764 GCA_046593045.1 Chitinophagaceae bacterium
AATCCGTAATGGCGGCGAACTGACCAACCAGGGATTTGACCTGGGTGTTACCTACAAAAAAAATAAGGGTGCATTGAAGTTTGATATTACCGGAAATATATCTGCCAGCAAAAACAAAATTATCAAACTGGGTTTTGCGGATGAATCTTTTACAGATGGATATATGGACTACAATAATTTTCCTACCACCCGTACAGAAGTGGGAGGAGGTATCGGTCGTTTTTTCCTGTATAAAACAGATGGTATCATTAAATCGCAAAAAGAACTGGATGACATAATTGCGCTGCAACCCAATGCCAAACTGGGTGACGTTAGATTTGTTGATGTTAATAAAGATGGTGAACTCAATGATGATGACAGACAGTTCATGGGGAGCGGTCTTCCTAAATTTGAATATGGCATCACAACTAATTTTATGTATAAAAATTTCGATCTCAATATATTTTTCCAGGGCACAGAAGGGAATAAAATGTATAATGGTGCAAAGAGGCTAATGTATCAAAATACCATTTACAATAAATCAACTGATCTGCTGAATGCATGGTCACTTACTAATACAGGGTCTGATATTCCCAGGGTAACTATTGATGATCCGAATGGAAATATGGCCCGGCCATCTGATTTATTTTTAGAAGATGGATCTTACCTGCGTTTAAAGAATGTACAGTTAGGTTACCGGTTTAAAGTAAAAAATATCACTACGCTCAGGGTTTATTTTGGAGCCAGCAATCTGTTGACTGTTACAAAATATTCAGGGTATGACCCCGGTATCGTTAACTACTCTTCTTTCTCCCGGGGTGTAGACAGAGGATTGTATCCTTTATCTAAAAGTTTTTTTGCAGGAGTAAATGTAGAATTTTAACTGAACCATTATTATCAAATAACGCAAACTAAAATTATATGAAAAAATATACGAACATACTGCTGCTGTCCGTCCTTGTTATTGCAGCAACCAGTTGCAAAAAAAGTTTTTTGGAAAAGCCAAATCAGAATGAATTATCCGGTTCTTCTTTCTGGAAAACGAAGGAACATGCCATGCAGGGTATCACTGCTACCTATGGAGCCTTGCAATCTGCATCAGGCGATAAGTGGACCTGGTTTGAAGAAACTTATATATCGGCTACTTATAAAACAGACGAAATAATTAATAACAAGGCAGAAGGCTATGGTAAAAGTCTGCACGGTTATACATACACAACCGATGAAAGTAGCTTTACCAACATGTGGCACATGTGTTTCGCCGGTATCAATAGGGCCAACCAGTGTATTGAAAATATACCAAACGTGTCTGGCAATTCACAGACTGGATTGAGTGATGCAGAAAAAAATTCATTGGTGGCAGAAGCAAAATTTCTACGTGCGCATTTTTATTTTCAGTTGATGAATTATTTTAAAAATATTCCACTGATAACTGCCACACCTAAAACGGATGCTGAGTATTACCCGAAAGAAGGAACAGAAGAACAGGTATGGGCACAGATAGAAGCAGACCTTACAGAAGCAAAACAATACCTGCCTGAAGGCCGCACGGGTGATGAAACAGGCCGTGTAACCAAATACACTGCCCAGGCATACCTGGGAAAAGCCTACCTGTTCCAGGAGAAATTTCAGCAGGCCAATGACGAATTTGCAGGGGTGATCGGAAGCAATAATTATGCATTACAAACTGACTTTTCAAGCAACTTTAATGGCACGAATGAAAACAGTCCTGAGTCATTATTTGAAATACAATTTTCTGCCGACCGTTCCAATGGTAATGATGAACGCACACCCATGGCATGGGAAGTAAGTTCATATGCATTGAATGGATGGGAATTATTTTATCCTTCGCCCTGGCTGGTGGATGAGTTAAAGAAAGATAAGAAAGCGGACGGCACCTACAGTGACCGGGTGTACGGAACTATGTTTTTTGATGATGTCAATTCAAAAGCTGTGGTGGTGGATCAACCAGGTGTTGTAAAATCGTATGCAGATGTAAAGAATGATCTGAATTATCCAGTGTTCTTCAAAAAATATTCTTACCCAACTGATCTTGCAGATAATAACAATTACACAGGCATTAATATAAACCTGATGCGGTATGCAGATGTGTTGTTAATGCAGGCAGAGGCGCTGAATGAACGAGGGTTAACCGATGAAGGCACCACATTAGTAAATTTAGTAAGGAGCCGTTCAAAAGCTGCGCCACTGGGCATTATGACTAAAGATCAATTACGTACTCAAATACGCCATCATGAACGCCCCTGCGAACTGGCGATGGAATATACCATTCGTTGGGCCGATCTTTATCGCTGGTCAAAAAGTAAAGCAGCACCTGAAAAAATCAAAGCAACCCTCACAACACACCAGCAGGAATTTGCTGGAAATTATATTGATGGTAAACATGATATTTATCCTGTACCCTTGTCTGAAATAAGTAAAAATCCAAACATTCATCAGTCTGCCGGTTGGTAACCCAGACCTGAAAAAAAATGCTGCTTTAGTAACTAACTTTTTAGCTTTAATGAAAACAGGGAGCTATTGTTTTAGCAACTCCCTGTTTTTATTTATAATAGAAAAATAATGTCATTAAAAATAAGATACTTTAGTTTTTTGCTATTGCTGCAATTCTCTTTATTTGCACAAAATGGAAATGATTGGGAAAATCCACAACTTGTTTCTGAAAATGCACTTGCACCACATGCACATTTTATTCCTTACCCCGATGAACAGCAAGCATTGCAAAAAAATGGTTCTCCCTTTGTTAAATCGTTGGATGGCATTTGGAAATTTAACCTGGTAAACACCGTAGCAGAGCGGCCCGTAGAATTTTACAAAAATAATTTTGATACAAGTAAGTGGGATAACATAAAAGTGCCGGCTAACTGGCAAACAGAAGGATTTGATAAATTTATTTTCACAGATGTTGAATATCCCATTAAACCAAACCCGCCCTTTGTACCACTGGATTTTAATCCGGTAGGTTCCTACAAAAGAAATTTTTCAGTTCCGGCTGCATTCCATGGTAAAAATATTTTCATTCACCTCGGCGCTGTTAATTCATTTTTTTATTTGTGGATCAATGAGCAGTATGTGGGCCTTAGTAAGGACAGTAAAACGCCTGCTGAATTCGATATCACGCCATACCTGCATAAAGGCATCAATACTGTTTCAATACAAGTGTTCCGTTTCAGCGACGGTACTTACCTGGAAGGACAGGATATGTGGAAACTGAGTGGCATTGAGCGAAGTGTTTATTTGATTGCCCGGCCAAAACTGTGCATCGCAGATTATTTTGCAAAAGCTGGATTGGATGAAAATTATAGTAATGGTATTTTTACTCTGAATATTTCACTCAATCAAGAACCGCCAAAGAATTCAACGCAATCAATAGAAGTGAGATTGATGGATGATGCTGGTGAAAACAAGCTAATATTTACCCAAAAGAAAAAAATTAATTCTCAAAAAGATTTTCATTTCAATACAACTATCAGCAACGTACGGCAATGGAATGCTGAGCAACCAAATCTGTACTCACTCATCATAAATTATCTTGATAAAAGCGGTAAGACTATTGAAAGCATTGATCAAAAGATCGGATTCAGGAGTGTCGAAATAAAGCATGGGTTGTTTTTGATAAACGGGAAAGCCATTAAAATAAAAGGAGTAAACAGGCATGAGCATGATATGCATTCCGGCAAGGTGATCAGCGTAGAAAGCATGATAAAAGATATCCAGCTTTTTAAGCAGTATAATATAAATGCCATGCGATGCAGTCATTATCCAAACAGAGAAGAGTGGTATGAACTCTGTGACAAATATGGTATCTATGTTGTTGATGAAGCCAATATAGAATGTGATGGTATGGATTTTCATCCGCTGAAAACATTATCTGATAAACCAGGATGGAAAGCCGCATATCTTGACAGGACAAAACGAATGTTTGAACGGGATAAGAATTTCCCGTGCATCATTACCTGGTCACTGGGCAATGAGAGCCGTTTTGGTGAAAACTTTATTGCCACTTACAATTACCTTAAAACAAGAGATAGCACAAGACCGGTGCAGTATGAGGAAGCAAGGGATAATGCCTACACAGATATTATTTGCCCGATGTATAAATCATTAAATGTAATGCAGGAATATGTGAAAGAATGGAGGAACCGGCCATTTATACAAGTGGAGTATGCCCACATGATGGGTAATAGTGGAGGCAATTTTAAAGACGACTGGGATATGATATATAAGTATGAACAGTTGCAGGGTGGTTTTATTTGGGATTTTTCTGACCAGGCTTTCAAAATAAATGATAAACACGGAAGAAGTATTTGGGGCTATGGACGGGATATGGGAAACGTAGGTGCTACCAGTGATACCAGCTTTTGTGCAGACGGGATGATGCATGCCGACCGCACCCCTCATCCGCAGGCTTTTGAAGTAAAAAAAGTTTACCAGAATATACAATTTGATGCAGTTGCTTTTTCTGAAAACGGTTTCCGTATCAGCAACCGTTTTGATTTTACCAATCTTAACCAGTACCATTTTGATTGGTTTATAAAAGCCGATGGTAAGATCATTGCACAAGGAAATATTCCCTCAATGGATATTGCCCCCGGACTGTCAAAACAAATTAAAATAAATTTTCCTGCTGTGGATGTGCAGCCAGCAACTGAATATTTTTTAACCATTCGGGCTGTAACAAAACAAGCTACAGAACTGGTTGCCGAAAATTATGTTATTGCCTGGGAACAGTTTGAATTGCCCTGGCACAAAGAAATGCTGCAGCAAAAAGGAGTCGTATATTCCGCCTTGCAGAAAACGGAAGATGCCGGCCAGGTGAAAATTTTCAATGAGCATTTTTCAGTAGCCTTTAATAAACAAACGGGCTGGCTGCAATCATTCGATTACCAAAATAACCAGTTTATAAAAGCACCCTTACAACCTTATTTTTGGAGAGCTGCCACAGACAATGATATTGGTAATAGCCAGCAAATTCGTTGCGCCGTATGGCAGCATGCCGCCGATGATGCAAGGCTTGATTCTTTTACAGTAACTCAATCAAACACTCAACAAATTGAAATAAGAACTGCCTATTATTTATCAAGTGTGGATGCAAAATATTTTGTGCAGTACCTTATCAATGCCAGTGGTGATGTGGAGGTACAGGTTAGTATGAAAGCGGGTAATAAAGATTTTCCAGAATTGCCTCGCTTTGGGATGCGTACTATATTAAATAAGGATTTTGACAAGGTAACCTGGTTGGGCCGTGGCCCCTTTGATAATTACTGCGACCGAAAAAGTGCTGCAGCGATAGACCTATACAGCATGCCTGCCGACTCCATGTTTTTTCCTTATGCCCGTGCACAGGAAAGTGGCTACAGGACTGATGTGCGCTGGATAACGCTACAAAATAAAAACAATATTGGTTTGATGGCAAAAGGCAAACCAACCATCAGCACTGGTGTTTTACATTTTGATATGAAGCGGTTGGAGTTTGACAGGGATGCTGCTAAAAACAATCATGGCGGGTCTGTGAGCAATGAAGATTTGATTTGGTGGAATATTGATTATAAACAAATGGGTGTTGGGGGAGATAATAGCTGGGGCGCTAAAACACATGCGGAATATATGCTCCCGTACCGGGACTATGAATATAGTTTTGAGCTGCGGCCTATTTCAACATCCTTACTGAGTGAGGCGGCAAAGTAGAAATCGTTATCACAAGCAAAATGAAATATATTATTCTCTTATCCTTTTTATTTCATGTCATGCTGCAATGCAGTATGGCTCAAAATTCTTTACGTCATTTATACCCGGATGTTTTAAATATTAAAACCTCTGTATCAGGTATAAAGGATATTGAGAAATCGCTTTTCAGCGATAAAGGAGCCTGGCATGCTTACGCATTGCCCGCAAAAAAAGAGGAGTATGGATCGTTCACAGGGCCGCTGGTAATGGATTTGGAAGGAAGCTGGCTAGCTAGTACAATTTGTAAAATTAAAATAATTGAAAATGGCAAACCCGTTGATCTTGCTGCAACCCTGGCAACACAACATTACTATCCCGGATTACTAAAACAAATATTTCGTATAAGTAATGTAGAGATTGTACAGGAACTCATTTTTGTATCAGGGAGGGAAGCATTGCAACGAACAACTATTCTTAATCATTCAAAAAAAATCAGAAAGCTGGATGTTTCTTTTTCGGGCAATATTTTGCAGGGTGCATTAATGAAGTCAGCAGACAACTCAATTACGGTGCAACAAACAGATAAGGGAAATCATTTCAATCTTTTGTTTTATCAGCCCGTAACTATCAGTGTCAATGAAAATTCATACAATGCAGTATGTGCCGAAATAAAAGTATCAGCAGGTAAATCTATTGCCTTTGTTCAGTCGCAGTCTTATTATCTGGAAAACAAAGAAGAACCGATAAATAAAACAGCATGGCATTTTACTGCCGAATTAAAAAAGAATGAAGAACGCTGGAATGGTTATCTGCAAAAATATTTTTTACAAGCAGCGTCATTGGATGCTAATAAAAAAAGACTGGCGGTAAAATCCATCGTTACCTTAATGACCAATTGGCGAAGTGCAGCTAAAGACATTTTGCATGATGGTGTTTTTCCTTCTGTAAGTTACCAGGGCTTTTACGGTGTATGGAGCTGGGATAGCTGGAAACAGGCTGTGGGGCTGAGTTATTTTAATACGTCACTGGCAAAGGATAATATCCGCTGCATGTTTGATTATATGGATGAATACGGTATGATTGCTGATTGCATTTATATTGATAAAAAAGAGAATAACTGGCGTGACACCAAGCCGCCGTTGGCTGCATGGGCGGTATGGAATGTGTACCAACAATCAAAAGATATACGGTTTGTAAAAGAACTCTATCCAAAGCTGATGAAATATCATCAATGGTGGTATGCCAACAGGGATCATGATAAAAATGGTTTGTGTGAATATGGATCAACAGATGGGACAAGGATTGCAGCAGCATGGGAAAGCGGCATGGACAATGCCGTGCGATTTGACAGTGCAGTCATGATCCGTAATAATGAACATGCCTGGTCGCTTAACCAGGAAAGTGTGGACCTGAATGCTTACCTCTGTGCGGAAAAAAACTTTTTATCAAAGCTGGCGCTTGTGTTGGATAAAAAAGAAGACGCAAAGCAATTGAAAGAGGAATCAATCAGGTTGGCATCCATGATCGACGACCAATTTTTTGATGATGTAAAAGGCTTTTATTACGATAAGTTGTTTGATAAAAAAGAACGCATAACAGTAGAAGGAACGGAGGGCTGGATTCCTTTATGGGCAGGCATTTCAACAGCAGCGCAGGCAAAATCTGTATGGAAGGTTATGAAGGATAAAGAAAAATTCAATACCCTTGTTCCATTGCCAACCTTTACTGCCAGCCATCCAAAGTTTGATCCTTTAAATGGATATTGGCGTGGCCCGGTTTGGCTCGACCAGTTTTATTTTGGAGTGGAAGGATTGAAACGGTATGGCTATTATACATTCGCTGCTGAACTGCAAAACAGGCTATTTAAAAATGCAGAAGGTTTGCTTAGCGATGCACCCATTTTTGAGAACTATCATCCGCTTACCGGCAAAGGGTTGAATGCAATTAATTTTAGTTGGTCGGCTGCACATATATTAATGATGTTAAAAAAATAAAGATGAATTTTTCAGAAAATGATATTGCCGCGTTAGTTAAAGAGCACTACCAGCTTGAAGTTTCCGTTAAGCCCTTAACAGGTGAATATGAATTGAATTATTT